>NZ_CP094833.1 GCF_022865125.1 Acuticoccus sp. I52.16.1
CGTGCTATCGCTTCGCTGCTCGAGCACACCCGACCCGTACCGGTTCGGGTGATCTTCGTCCGTGCTATCGCTTCGCTGCTCGAGCACACCCGACCCGTACCGGTTCGGGTGACCTTCGTCCGTGCTATCGCTTCGCTGCTTGAGCACACCCGACCCGGATTGGGTTCGGGTGACCTTGTCTGCCCCCGCGCTCGAGCAGCGCGAAGTGCGGTAGCGCCCCCGCGCGCTCGAGCAGCGCGAAGCGCGGTAGCGCCTCGATAGAGAAAATATTCACCCTATACGAGTGTTCCTCACGCTATAGAGGCGGGGCCGCCATGGAGGGCCCGGGGGCGGGCGCGACGTCGGCCGGGGAGGGCGCAAGGAATCCTGAAACATAATGCGTCAGTTCAAAGGCAGATCGCAGCATCGCTAGGTTCAATTTCTCTGGACATAAGGGTAATTTTCATTTTAGGTGAACATCCGCAGATTTTCGTTCACCGCGAATAAGATGACCTCATGTCGTTCAGGCCTTACCCGAGACCTGCCAACGAAGATGGCAGGCTGGCCGCCATTCAAGCGAGCGGACTGCTCTTTCAGGACAATTTCGGCAGCCTCGACCATGTGACGGCCCTCGCCGCCCGCCTCACGGATCTGTCCCGCGTCGGCATCACGCTGATCGACAAATATACGCAATACTGGGTGTCTTCGGTGGGTGTGCCGTGGCGCGAAATCGCGCGGGAAGATACCCTCTGCAACGACACCATCGCCCTCGGCGCGCCGATCGTCGTCGAGGACCTGGCGGCGAGCGCGCATCCGGCGAAGGACGTCTGGTGCGCGCGCGGGGTCCGCTTCTACGCCTCCCACCCGATCTCCATCGACGGACAGCACGACATCGGCAGCCTCTGCGTCATGGGGGAGACCCCGCGCGCGGACGACCCGGCCTTGCGCGAGGACCTCGAGCGGCTGGCGGCGATCGCCTCCGGCATCCTGAAGGCGGCGGCCGCGGAGCGGCTCACCACCATGGTCGAGGAGCGCCTGGCGCGCGAGCGGGTGCGGCGCGAGACGCTCGGCCAGCAGATCGAGCGGCTCAGCCACATCGGCGCCTGGTCCTACGACCTGAAGAGCGGCGAGCTTTCCTGGTCGGACCGGGTCTACGAAATCCACGGCCAGTCGCGCGAGCAGCCGCCGGTGCTGGAGGAGGCGATCGGCTTCTACGCCGAGTACGACCGACCGGTGGTGGAACGGGCCGTCGGTCGCGCCATGGAGAGCGGCCAGCCCTACGCCTTCGAGGCGGACATCGTGCGGCGCGACGGCAACGTGCGGCGTGTCAGCGTCGCCGGCGACGCCGAGATCGAGGACGGCCGGCCGATCCGCATCGCCGGCGTCATCCAGGATCTCACCGTGCAGCGCGACCGCGAGGCGGCGCTCGAATGGGTGCTGGAGATCCTGTCGCACGCGCGCGAGGCGTTCGTGGTCTACGATTCGGACGACAAGGTGGTGTTCTGGAACCGCCAGGCCGAGCGCACCTTCGGCTGGAGCCGCGACGAGGCGCTCGGCTCCAACATCGTCGACCTCCTGCAGATCGAGGAGGACGACCATGCGATGCGCAACGACCGCATGCTGCGCAGCGGCTCCTGGTCGGGCCGCGCCGTCTACAAGAGCCGCTCGGGGCTCAACGTCACCGTCCTCGCCCACAAGGTGCTGATCGTCGGCAAGGGGCGGATGAAGGACGGCGTGCTCGTCGTCTACCAGGACATCTCCGAGCGCATGGTGCTCAGCGAGAAGATGCAGGCCGCCACGCGCCTCGACGCGATCGGCCAGCTCACCGGCGGCATCGCTCACGACTTCAACAACCTCCTCACCGTGATCATGGGCTCGGCGGATCTCCTGAAGGTGCGCCTCAAAGACAACGAGCCGATGCTGAAGCTCGTCGACATGAACCGCGGCGCGGCCGAGCGCGGGCGCGACCTCGTCGGCCAGCTCCTCGCCTTCGCCCGGCGCCAGACGCTGGACCCGACCGCGACCGACGTCGTCGCCCTCATCAACGACGCCAAGCCGCTCCTGGAGCGGGCCATCGGCGAGCAGTACAGCCTATCGATCGACATCGAGCCGAACCTGTGGCTGGCGGAGGTGGATCCGGCCAAGCTCGACAGCGCGCTCATGAACCTGTGCATCAATGCGCGCGACGCGTGCCAGCCGGGGACGGGGCGGATCGTCGTCGACGTGCGCAAGGCGACGCTGGACGATTCCTACATCGCCTCGCAGACCGACGGACTGCAGGGCGAGTTCATCGTCCTGTCGGTGTCGGACAACGGCTGCGGCATGTCGCCGGAGGTGGTGCGCCGGGCGATCGAGCCCTTCTACAGCACCAAGGCGATCGAGGGGCGGACCGGCGCGGGGCTCGGCCTCTCCATGGCCTACGGCTTCGTCAAGCAGTCGGGCGGCAGCCTGCAGATCTACTCCGAGGAGGGCACCGGCACGACCGTGCGCCTCTATCTGCCGCGCTCCTACGACGTCTCCGACGAAGACCTGATGCCGCCCGAGGAGATGAGCCCCTCGCGCCCGCTCGACATCCTCGTCGTCGAGGACGACCCGCGGGTGCAGGACAACACGGTGGCGATGCTGGAGGCGCTCGGCCACCGCCCGGTGACGGTCGCGACCGCGATCGACGCGGTGCGCATCCTGGAATCGCACGGCGGCACCTTCGACCTCCTCTTCACCGACATCGTGCTGCCGGGCGGCATGTCCGGCTTCGACCTCGCCACGACCGCGCACAAGCGCTGGCCGCAGCTGCCGATCCTGTTCTGTTCGGGCTACACGCACGGCTCGCTGGACGACCACGCCCTGCTCGCCAAGGGCAAGATGCTGAGCAAGCCCTACACGCTGGCCGAGCTGTCGCGCGGGCTGGCCGCCTCGGTGGGCCCGGAGCCGGCGGTGCAGTCGAGCGAGGTGGGCTGACCGGCGGCGCGCCTCAGCGGTCGACGGAGGTGCCGACGCGGCCGGCCCCGTCGCGATGGCGGCGGGCCAGCAGGTGGATCGAGGCGCCGCCGACGTCCTGCGGCGAGGCCTGCTCCAGGCGGTTGCGGCCCAGGTGCTTGGCCTTGTAGAGCGCCAGATCGGCCAGCTGCAGGTGCTCGTGACGCGCCTTCGCCGGCTCGATCGCCGTCAGCCCGAAGCTGGCGGTGATGCGCACCCCGCCGATCCCCTCGAACGCGTAGCCCGATAGCGACTGGCGCAGCGAGTGCAGCTCGCCGATCACCTCGCCGATCGTCATGTCGGCGAACAGGAAGCCGAACTCCTCCCCGCCCAGGCGGCCCAGCTGCACCGGCACGCCGCACAGCTCGCGGCGCATCAGGGTGCCGGTGCCGGCGAGCACCTTGTCGCCGCCGAGGTGGCCGAAGGTGTCGTTGATCGCCTTGAAGGAATCGAGATCCATGACCGCCAGCGCGACCGCGCTCTCCTCGGCGATGCCGCGCTCGAGCGCCTGCAGGAAGGCGTCGCGCGTCAGCACGCCGGTCAGCGGATCGGTGGCGCAGAGGAGCCGCAGCTCCAGCTCCCGGCCGACGCACCGGGCGAGGTCCTCGAGGGCGGCGAGGTCGGCCGCGTCGAAGCCGCGCGGGCGGGCGTCGAGAGCACAGAGCATGCCGGCCGGGGCGCCGTCGGAGAGGCGGATCGGCGTGGCGAGGCAGCCGCGCACGGGGCCCTCGCCGACGGGATCGGCGGGGTCGGCGGGGTCGGCCGCCGCCACGGCGAAGCGCGCATCGGCCGCCGCGTCGGCGAGGCGGAGGGTCTCGCCGGCGGTGCAACAGGCGCGGCAGGCGGCGAGGGCGTGCGCGCCCCAGCCGGGCGCGAGGCCGGCGCGGGCGGCGCTCCAGCGCTGCCCGTCGCTCAGCACCACGGCGGCCAGCGGCACGTCGAACAGGCGCTGCGCCAGCGCGGCGACGTGGCGATAGGTGCCGAGCTCGAGGCCGGTGAGGACGGCGGGATAGGGCGTGCTCATGGCGCGCACCACGTGCGATCCATCTGACATGGGGGTCGTCCCTCGAAGCGGGGGGGCCTGTGCCGGGGCGGGCGGAGGCCTTGCATCCCCTACACAGGCACGGCGATTGCGCGGTGTTTATCGGCAAGTGGTTGATGTTGTCCGGGTTCATCGCGGTTTTTGTAAAACGCCACGGCCCCGGCACCCGTGCCCCGTCCGCGCCCCATACCGGCGCCGGCACGCGGCCTCCCGGACACCCGGCGGCGCATCCCCGGCCCGGCCCGGGCTCGCGGCGGCCGGATCGAGCCGCACAACATTTTACAACTTGCGCACATTCCGATCAGAAACGGCACAACCACCGACATTCTCCGCACGAGCGCCACACCGAGCGGACAGAATTCATGACCGCACTACACCGTCCGCATGTCCGCTATATTTCGGCATGACTCTCAGACAGGCTGCATAATTTCAATACTCTTCAGATCTTAAAAGAACTGAACGGCACGTACTTTCCAGGAAGTCTGAACTTGTAAGCAGATGACCTCGGATTGGCACCATGATTGTTCGATGTGCGCGGCGAATTCTTTTCAAGCCCGCCGTGTGTCTCGCACTCCTTCTGGTGGGGGCCCCCCTCGCCCCCACGACGGCCCGGGCCGACTGGTTCCGCGTCTCCGCCGACGACGTCGCCGCGGCCCGCCGGCATCAGGCGCAGGTGGCCCGCGCCGCGCCCCGGCCGGCGGCCCGCTCGCTGATCTTGCCCGCCGCCCCCCGGTCCGCCCTGCGGTCCGTCCCCCGGCCGGTCCGACCGACCGCCGCGGCCCTGCCGGCGGGCACGCTGATCGCCCCCCACGAGTGGGCCGACTACAAGCGCGCCTTCCTCGCCCCCGACGGGCGCATCGTCGACCGTGAGAACGGCGGCATCAGCCACTCCGAGGGGCAGGGCTACGGCATGCTTCTCGCCATGCACGCCGGCGACCGCGAGGCCTTCGAGCGCATGTGGCGCTTCACCCGCGAGCGGCTGCAGATCCGCAAGGACGCGCTGCTGGCCTGGCGCTACAACCCGGCCCAGACCCCCCACGTCGCCGACCGCAACAATGCCACCGACGGCGACGTCCTCGTCGCCTACGCGCTGCTGCGGGCCGCGGTGCTCTGGGGCGAGCCGCGCTATGCCGAGGCCGCCGACCGCATGGTCGCCGCCATCGGCCGCGAGCTGATCGGCACCGCCGGCGGCCGTCCCTTCCTGAAGCCGGCCGCCTTCGGCTTCGACCGCATGCCCGGCAACGACGGCCCGGTGGTGAACCTGTCCTACTACTTCTACGCCGCCTTCGCGCTCTTCGAGGTGGTGCAGCCGGCCTATCCCTGGGCCGAGCTCGCCCGCGAGGGCAAGGCGCTGACCGAGGCCGCCCGCACCGGCGCGCGCAATCTGGTGCCCAACTGGGTCGCCCTGGCGCGCAGCGGCCGGGTGGAGATGGCGAGCGGCTTCCCCCGCCGCGCCTCCTACGACGCGGTCCGCATCCCGCTCTACATGGCCTATGCCGACCTCTCCGGGTTCGACCTGTCGGCCCACGACATCGCCTGGAACCACCGCGGCGGCGGCGTCCCGCGCGACCGCGACCTCCTCTCCGACGTCGCCCACGGCGAGCTCGGCGACCCGGGTTACCGCATGATCGCAGCGCTCTCGGCCTGTGCCGCCCGCGGCGCGACGATCCCGCAGCCGCTCCTGCGCTACCGCACGACGACCTACTTCGCCTCCAGCCTGCATCTTCTCGGCCTGGTGGCCGCGCGCCAGGCCGGCGCCTGCACCGACCGGCTCGACCCGGTGGTCATCGGCTCGCGCACGGCGGGCGTGCGGTAGGGGCCGAGCCTACATGTGTCATACCTTTGCGAAAATTCCGTTCACCGAACATTAACGACATTGACGATTTCGGTTGAAAAATGCTATTTATGGGGGTGTTATGTGGTCTGACGACGGCATCCCCTCGTCCTCAGATCTTCCATGGAGGTGGGAGCGTGTATTCTGCGGACGCGTCGAGCCTGGACCGAGCGACACGCCAAGATCGATACCCTTCCAGTGCTAAAGTGCCGACAACAGTCCTAGTCCTCGAAGACGATCCGAGCATTCGGGAGATCATCTCCACGTTGCTCGAGGAGGAAGGATTCGAGGTCTCCTGCGCCGGCAACCTGTCCGAAGCGCACGCCCTCATCGAACGTCAGAGCTTCACGGTGGCCCTGGTCGACCTGCGCCTGAGCGACGGCGACGGTCTCGACTTCGTGCGCATGCTGGCCGACAGCCCGGCGACGGCGGTCATCGTGGTGTCCGGCCGCGGCAGCTCGATGGACCGCGTCGTCGGCATCGAACTGGGCGCCGACGACTACATCGTCAAACCCTTCGAGGCGCGCGAGTTCGTCGCCCGCGTCAAGCGCCACGCGCGGCGCATCGGCAGCCTGATGGCCTCCGTGGTCGAGGCGCCGTCGGCCTACGAGGTCGCCGGCTGGACGGTCGACATCCTCGGCCGCTCCGTCACGCGGCAGGCCGACAAGGCCTCCCCCTACCTCTCCGAGCCGGAATTTCGTACCCTGCAGGTGCTGTTGGAGCGGCGCGGGCAGGTCCTGTCGCGCGACGACATCTACACCTTCGTCGTGGGCTCCGGCGAACGCGACCCGCTCGACCGACGCGTCGACGTGCACGTTTCGAGCATTCGCCGTAAGCTGCGCTCGGACAACGAGCCGGTCATCCGCACGGTGCACCGGGTCGGTTACGTCATCGACTAGCGCGCTCGCCAGACTGAGGAGCGAGCACGCTTGTCCCGTTCAGCTTGAATGAGGTCGAACGGGACGTGCTCTAGCGCGCCGCGGCCGCGGACCGGCACGGTCGGGGCGTGCGCGTCGACGAAAGGTCCCGGCCAGGGTCGGGGCCGCAAGCCGGAACCATCGCCCGATCTCGCCGGCGCGGGGAGGGGGTGCGTCCATGGAAGGAAGACGGGCCATGACAGCGCAGCGTGTCGCCATTCTCGACGATGAGGCGGACATCCGCACGCTGACGTCGATGATCCTGTCGGAGGCCGGCCTCGTCACCTCGGTCTGGGCCAACGGGCTGGAGCTGATCGAGCACCTGAAGACCTCCCCGGTCGACATCGTCGTGTGCGACCTCCTGATGCCCGACTGCGACGGCGTCGAGTTCTTCGCCAAGCTGTCGCAGCTGGAGGAGCGCCCGGCCCTCATCCTCGTCAGCGGGCAGGACGCGCGCACGCGCCACTCGGCCCGCAACCTCGCCCGCGAGTTCGGCGTCGAAGTGCTGGGCGAGTTCGGCAAGCCGACCGAGTTCTCGCTGCTCGAGGCCTGCATCCTGGAGCATGTCGCCCAGAAGGCCGACACCCAATCCAGCTCCAACCACGACGTCGAGGACGCGCTGCGCCAAGGCGAGCTGCGGGCCCACTACCAGCCGATCTTCGCGGTGTCGGAATTCCCCGACAGCGGGCGCCGGCGCGTGTCGCTCTCCAGCGTCGAGGCGCTGGTGCGCTGGGAGCATCCGACGGCGGGGCTGCTGACGCCGGGGGACTTCCTGCCGCAGATCTCCTCGTCCGAGACCTGGGAGCGCCTCACCTACGAGATGCTGGGCCTGGTGTGCGGCCAGGCGGCGGCCTGGAACGCGCTCGGCTTCGCGCCGCGCGTCGCCATCAACATTCCCCCGCTGCTGCTGGCCGATCGCGACCTGCCGCGGCGCATCGACGACGTGCTGCAGGGCCACGGCATCGAGCCGGCGCAGATCGTGCTGGAGCTGACAGAGGAGGAGGAGTTCTCCTCCATCCTCGACGACAAGGCCGTGCTGATGCGCCTCAAGATGCGCGGCTACTCGATCAGCGTGGACGACTTCGGCGTCGGCTACTCCTCGCTGAAGCGGCTGCAGGGGGGGCTGTTCGACCAGATCAAGATCGACCGCTCGTTCGTCACCCGCGTCGACCAGGACGCCGAGGCCCGCAACATCCTGACCTCCACCGTCGGCCTCGCCCGCTCGCTGGGCATGAGCGTGTGCGCCGAAGGGGTGGAGACCTACGAGGTGATGTGCCAGGCGATCGAGTGCGGCTGCTCGCACCTGCAGGGCTTCGGCCTGTGCCGGCCGGTCAAGGCCGAGCTTCTCGAGATGCAGTACGCGCCCGACCCCGGCGACGCCGCCAGCGCCGACCCCGCCCGCCCGGCCTACTGCATGGAATATCAGCAATAACGGCCGGCCGCGGGGCGTCCCCCGCCCCGACCCGTCGCTCGGCCGTCGTCCCGCGGCCGCAGATGTGGCAAGCCTGTGCGCGGCCCTCCGGTGACGCCGAGGTGACGCCGAGAGGCGGCGGGACCGGATCGACGAGGGTGGGACATGAAGATCAGCATCTTGACCGCCTGCCGCAACGCCGAGGCGACGCTCGCCCACACCATCGAGAGCGTGCTCGCCCAGGACCACGGCGACTTCGAGCTCCTGGTCCTCGACGGCGCCTCGACCGACCAGACCGCGGCGGTCGCCCGAGGCTTCGCCGATCCGCGCATCAGCGTCGTCTCCGAGCCGGACCGGGGGATGTACGACGCCCTCAACAAGGGTCTGGCGCGCTACCAGGGCGACGCCTTCGGCGTCCTCAATGCCGACGACACCTACCACGACGCCACCGCGCTCTCGCGCATCGTCGAGGCGCTGCAGCATGCCGACATCGTCCACGGCGACCTCGACTTCGTGCTCGACCACCACGCCAAGGAGGTGGTGCGGCGCTGGCGCGTGGCGCCGCGGGCGGCCGGCGGCTTCCGCTCCGGCTGGATGCCGGCGCACCCGACCTTCTACGTGCGCCGGCAGGTTGCCGATGCGGTCGGCCTCTTCGATCTCTCGCTGAAGACCGCCTCGGACTACGACTACATGCTGCGCGCGGTCGAGCTGCACCCGTTCCGGCTGGCCAAGGCGCGCGGCGTCGTCATCGACATGATGCGCGGCGGGGCGAGCACGGCCTCGATCGGCGCGCACCTGAAGCACAATATCGAAGCGCTGCGGGCGCGGCGCCGCTGGCTGGGCGGCGGGCCGATCGACCGCGCGCTCGTCGCCAAGCCGCTGCGCAAGGTCGGCCAGTTCTTCGTCCGCGGATAGCGCCCCGGCGGCTCAGGGGATCGCAGCCGGCGCGGCGGCGAGCGAGGCGACCGCGACGGGTGTCGCGCAGTGGGTGTAGTGGGCCCGCACCGCCGACAAGGCGAGGAGGTGCAGCGTCGAGGAGAAGTAGGTGCGCACCTCGAAGCGCTGCGCCGCGCGCGGCAGCGGCACGTTGCGCGTCACGCATGCCGCCACCCCGGCGATCGCCCGGTAGCCGGGCTCGTTCATGTCCCCCACCACCTCGCCGGTGCCGATGTCGTAGTCCTTCGGCAGGCCGCGGCCGTTGAGGTTCCAGGAGCGGTCGAACGGGGCGAAGTAGCGCGCCGGCACCCGCCCGCCGAGCGCCATGTAGAGCGGCACGCGCACCGCGTCGTAGCTGGAGCGTGCGGCATAGCCGCGGGGGAGGGCGAGCGTCGCGTCGGCCTGCAGGGCGATCCAGTCCGGCGTCAGCCGCTCCGCGCCGGCGAGCGAGGCCTCGGTCAGCATCAGCCCGCTCTGCCACGCCTCGCGCCAGGGGTGGCGCGTGTCGACCCGCTCGAACATCAGGAAGGCGCCGTAGATATAATACGACAGATTGACCACGGCCCCGCCGTCGGTCTGGCCGGGGTCGAACCCGTAGGCGCCGGGCTTGAGGCGCACGTAAGCGCCGCGCCGCTCCAGGAGCAGGCGGCCGATGGCGTCCACCATCGGCAGCGCGCGGGCGATGAAGCGCGGCTCGTTCCACTTCAGCCCCGCCGAGATCAGCGCGTAGGCGATCAGGATGTCGCCGTCGGAGGCGTTGTTGGGGTCGCGGATGCGGGGGGTCGAGTGGGGGTGGTAGAGCCAGGAGACCAGGCCGTCGGTGCGCCCGCGCATGCGCCGGAAGGTGAAGTCGGCGATCCGCTCGAAGGTGGGGCGGTCGTCGGCGCGCATGGCCAGCAGCAGGCCGTAGCCCTGACCCTCGGAGTGGGTGTGGCCGCCTTTCTCGATGTCGACGACGCGGCCGTCCGTGCGGATGAAGCGCCGGCGATAGGCCGCCCATTCCGCCGGCGCGAGCGTGGTCGCGACCAGCGTGTCGAAGGAGAAGCCGAACGCGTGCGCGGCCTCGGCGGCACCGAGACTCGCCGCCAACACGACGAGCGCGAACAGTCTTGAGAACAGGCCGGACGGGGCACTCATGAAACGCGAAACCTTCAACCCGTGGTGGGACGGGGAAGGAACGCGTCAGATCCGGGATCGAGCCGGCGTGTCTCAGTATAACACCTTTGCCTTCAAGACTATCCGGACCGACATCGCCGGATATTCTCTATAGGGGCCTGCCTTTTTCACCGATCATCTTCACCATTGGGCGCGCGCCCCTGGTCTTTGGGATAGGTCACGCGCCGTTTGGCGCACAGGCATGACAATCTTGCACAGGGCTGGAGAATTCGCCGCCGCGGCGCGAACCAACCGGCGGATCGGGGGGTTGTGGTCCTGAGCGATGCGGCCGGCGCCTGGGTTCATCCCGGCCTTCGCCGCATCCGGACTTCCTGTTGCGTCGCGGCCATGACGGCCCGAAGAAGTGAGTGAGTATCAATGGCGATCATCAAAGTGGCGAAGTTCAACATCGGCCAGGCTGTCCGTCACCGCGTGTTCGACTATGCCGGCGTGATCGTCGACATCGATGCCGTCTTCGGCGAGACGGACGCCTGGTACCAGGCGATCCCGGCCGAGAACCGCCCCAATCGCGACCAGCCCTTCTACCGCGTGCGGGTCGACTACGAGGGGGTGGAGTCGGTCGCCTACGTGTCCGAGCAGAACCTGGTGTGCGACGCGTTCGGGCTGGACACGCCGGCGCGCGAGTTTCTCGCCCAGCTGGCCCCGGGCGAGGCCTCCGTCGGCCTCCACTGACCCCGGCGTTGCCCGGATCCGGCTTGCCGGGCGCCCTCTTCGGGGGCGCGCTCGGCGGCCCCGACCTGCCCGGCCGCGTCCGATTTCGGACGTGGCGACGTTGTCCCTCCATTCCCCGGCCCCCGGGTGTCCGGGGCAGGGGTTGGGTGGCGGAGGAACGCGGATAGCCCGCACGACACGCGGCTTTGGGGCCGAGTGTGGGCGGGTTGGGGGAGGCTTTTGGGCCTCGGGATGTTGGGGGTGTAAAGAGAAGGGGGAACGCGTGCTCGGCAGGCCTGGCGGCGACCTACTCTCCCGTGGCTTGAGCCAGAGTACCATCGGCGCTGAGGAGTTTAACGGCCGAGTTCGGAATGGGATCGGGTGGGGGCTCCTCGCAAAGGCCACCAGGCCGGCGAAGCACGCGTTGTTCGTGAAACTGGTGAGCGTAGGCTCATCCGGCGCGATGGCCGGTCTTTCCGTGTATCGAGATCCGCCTATGGCGGATGGGCATTGGGTAATGAGAGCGATCAAGCCAATCGAGCGATTAGTACACGTAAGCTCCACACATTGCTGCGCTTCCACATCGTGCCTATCAACGTCGTCGTCTACAACGGCTCTCAAGGGAGAACTCGTTTCCAGGTGGGTTTCCCGCTTAGATGCTTTCAGCGGTTATCCCGTCCGTACGTAGCTACCCTGCAATGCGGCTGGCGCCACAACAGGTCCACAAGAGGTACGTCCACCCCGGTCCTCTCGTACTAGGGGCAGATCCTGTCAATTCTCCGACACCCACGGCAGATAGGGACCAAACTGTCTCACGACGTTCTGAACCCAGCTCACGTACCGCTTTAATTGGCGAACAGCCAAACCCTTGGGACCTGCTCCAGCCCCAGGATGCGATGAGCCGACATCGAGGTGCCAAACAACTCCGTCGCTATGGACGCTTGGGAGTCATCAGCCTGTTATCCCCGGCGTACCTTTTATCCGTTGAGCGATGGCCCTTCCACGCGGGACCACCGGATCACTATGGCCGACTTTCGTCTCTGCTCGACTTGTCAGTCTCGCAGTCAGGCAGGCTTATGCCATTGCACTCAACGAGCGATTTCCGACCGCTCTGAGCCCACCTTCGCACGCCTCCGTTACTCTTTGGGAGGCGACCGCCCCAGTCAAACTACCCACCATACACTGTCCCGGACGTAGGTCGCGGTTAGACATCCATGAAAACAAGGGTGGTATTTCAAGGGTGGCTCCACGCAGGCTGGCGCCCACGCTTCAAAGCCTACCACCTATCCTACACATGTCGTCACGAATGCCAGTGTAAAGCTATAGTAAAGGTGCACGGGGTCTTTCCGTCTGACCGCAGGAACCTCGCATCTTCACGAGGAATTCAATTTCACTGAGTCGATGCTGGAGACAGCGGGGAAGTCGTTACGCCATTCGTGCAGGTCGGAACTTACCCGACAAGGAATTTCGCTACCTTAGGACCGTTATAGTTACGGCCGCCGTTTACCGGGGCTTCAATTCGGTGCTTGCACACCTCCTTTTAACCTTCCGGCACCGGGCAGGCGTCAGACCCTATACGTCGTCTTGCGACTTCGCAGAGCCCTGTGTTTTTGATAAACAGTCGCTACCCCCTGGTCTGTGCCCCTCCAACCCGGTTGCCCGAATCAGAGGCCTCCTTCTCCCGAAGTTACGGAGGTAATTTGCCGAGTTCCTTCAGCATCGTTCTCTCAAGCGCCTCGGTATTCTCTACCATTCCACCAGAGTCGGTTTCGGGTACGGTCATTTGGGGAGCTATTTCCTGGAACAACCAGGCTGCCCGACCAATCCAATAAGGCCAGACAACTTTCGTCATTCGTCACTCATCCCTGGTCACGGAATATTAACCGTGTTCCCATCGACTACCCCTTTCGGGTTCGCCTTAGGGGCCGACTAACCCTGCGCAGATTAGCTTTACGCAGGAACCCTTGGAATTTCGGCGGGGGTGTCTCTCACACCCCTTACGTTACTCATGTCAGCATTCGCACTTCCGATACCTCCAGGTGCCCTCACGGGTCACCCTTCGCAGGCTTACGGAACGCTCCGCTACCGCTTGTCAAAGACAAGCCCACAGCTTCGGCACGTGGCTTTAGCCCCGCTACATTTTCGGCGCGGAGACCCTTATTTAGACCAGTGAGCTGTTACGCTTTCTTTAAATGATGGCTGCTTCTAAGCCAACATCCTGGTTGTTTTGGGGTCTCTACATCCTTTCACACTTAGCCACGATTTGGGGGCCTTAGCTGGTGATCAGGGTTGTTTCCCTCTCCACGACAGACGTTAGCACCTGCCGTGTGTCTGCCGGATAGTCCTCTCGGGTATTCGGAGTTTGGTTGAAGTCAGTAAGGCGGTAAGCCCCCATTCCTCATCCAGTGCTCTACCCCCCGAGGGATACGTCCGACGCACTACCTAAATAGTTTTCGCGGAGAACCAGCTATCACCGAGTTTGATTGGCCTTTCACCCCTAACCACAAGTCATCCGAGAATTTTGCAACATTCAACGGTTCGGTCCTCCAGTTGGTGTTACCCAACCTTCAACCTGCTCATGGCTAGATCACTCGGTTTCGGGTCTAATCCGACGAACTGAACGCCCTGTTCAGACTCGCTTTCGCTACGCCTACACCTATCGGCTTAAGCTTGCTCGTCAGACTAAGTCGCTGACCCATTATACAAAAGGTACGCAGTCAGGCTTTCGCCCTCCTACTGTTTGTAAGCATCCGGTTTCAGGGACTCTTTCACTCCCCTTGTCGGGGTTCTTTTCACCTTTCCCTCACGGTACTGGTTCACTATCGGTCATCGAGGAGTATTTAGGCTTGGAGGGTGGTCCCCCCATGTTCAGACAGGATTTCACGTGTCCCGCCCTACTCGAACGGCAGATCATCTTACACATACGGGGCTGTCACCCTCTATGGCCCAACGTTCCAGTTGGTTCTGCTTGTGTCACTGCACGGCCTGGTCCGCGTTCGCTCGCCACTACTAACGGAATCTCGGTTGATTTCTTTTCCTCAGGGTACTGAGATGTTTCACTTCCCCTGGTTCGCTCCCTTGCGGGTACCCTTAACGGGTGGGTTTCCCCATTCGGACATTCACGGATCAAAGGTTGTTCGCACCTCCCCGTGACTTTTCGCAGCGTACCACGTCCTTCATCGCCTCTCGATGCCAAGGCATCCACCGAATGCTCTTAAGGCACTTGATCACTCTCATTATCAATGCCCACCCGAACGCCCCTGCGGGAGCGCGCCTCCCGGAGGAGGACGGATGGACTGATAAGGAAAGACCAGTTTCACGAGATCTGTCCGCAGCGCCACGATCGGCCCGGTCAGGAGCCATCCCGCCTTCGTCATCCGACGTCGGCGGCAATCACGGCAGGTGAGGGGGCATCAGCACGTGACCGGATCCCGAAGGACCCGGCGGGTCGTGCTGGATGTCGGAGATAACGTAATCCCTCACCATCGCACCGGTCCGGACATGATGCACGTCTCGCGAGCTCCGCTCGGGATCCGTGCGTCCAGCCCAGTGGGCGAACAAATCTTCTCTTTACGATGTCAGTGATGCGGTGGCCGGAGACGAGGCTCACGGCCGGCCCGAACCTCCGTGGAGGCCGGGAAACGGGTTTCTTTCAATCAGAACGGCGTTCGCTTCGCGCGGCGAAGATGGTGGAGCCTGTCGGGATCGAACCGACGACCCCCTGCTTGCAAAGCAGGTGCTCTCCCAGCTGAGCTAAGGCCCCTCTTTCTCTCGCGCTCCTCGAGCACGCTCGGAGCCGAACGACCCTCGAGCCGGCCGGCACCTCAGATGAACCTTCGTGTCGTCGGTCTGGCTCGACCCTTCGTTTCGCGCGGCGAGCAGGGCGCCCGTTGGAGGCAGCCGCATCGCGCTCGAGTAGGCCGACAGCGCCCCGCGCTTCGCGCGGAAAATATGGTGGGCATGGATGGACTCGAACCATCGACCTTACGCTTATCAGGCGTACGCTCTAACCACCTGAGCTACATGCCCTCGTTTGATGTGCTACCGCGCTTCGCGCTGCTCGAGCACGAGGTGGGTGCGCATCGGGAACGCTGCGGCGAACCGCAAAGCTCAAGACGGCCTGATACGCGGCCGAGGATCGAAACACAACCGGTCCGAAGACCGGTGGATCCAACCACCAAAACCGTTCTGATGAAGAAAGAGAAACGAAGGCGGCGCCATCCCGCCAAATGCCGGCTTTGAATGCCGGCGTGTTTCCAAGAGACAAAGAAAGGCAAGCCTTGATCTTCGTCTTCCTTAGAAAGGAGGTGATCCAGCCGCAGGTTCCCCTACGGCTACCTTGTTACGACTTCACCCCAGTCGCTGACCCTACCGTGGCCGCCTGTCCCCTTACGGTTAACACAGCGTCTTCGGGTAGAACCAACTCCCATGGTGTGACGGGCGGTGTGTACAAGGCCTGGGAACGTATTCACCGTGGCATGCTGTTCCACGATTACTAGCGATTCCAACTTCATGCTCTCGAGTTGCAGAGAACAATCCGAACTGAGACAGCTTTTTGGGATTCACCCATTGTCACTGCCATTGTAGCACGTGTGTAGCCCAGCCCGTAAGGGCCATGAGGACTTGACGTCATCCCCACCTTCCTCTCGGCTTATCACCGGCAGTCCCTCTAGAGTGCCCAACCAAATGCTGGCAACTAGAGGCGAGGGTTGCGCTCGTTGCGGGACTTAACCCAACATCTCACGACACGAGCTGACGACAGCCATGCAGCACCTGTGTCCTTGTCCCCGAAGGGAACCCAACGTCTCCGCTGGTAGCAAGGCATGTCAAGAGCTGGTAAGGTTCTGCGCGTTGCTTCGAATTAAACCACATGCTCCACCGCTTGTGCAGGCCCCCGTCAATTCCTTTGAGTTTTAATCTTGCGACCGTACTCCCCAGGCGGATAGCTTAATGCGTTAACTGCGCCACCGAAATGCATGCACCCCGACGGCTAGCTATCATCGTTTACGGCGTGGACTACCAGGGTATCTAATCCTGTTTGCTCCCCACGCTTTCGCACCTCAGCGTCAGTACCGTGCCAGTGAGCCGCCTTCGCCACTGGTGTTCTTCCGAATATCTACGAATTTCACCTCTACACTCGGAGTTCCACTCACCTCTCACGGACTCAAGACCACCAGTATCAGAGGCAATTCCGAGGTTGAGCCCCGGGATTTCACCCCTGACTTAATGATCCGCCTACGCGCGCTTTACGCCCAGTAATTCCGAACAACGCTAGCCCCCTTCGTATTACCGCGGCTGCTGGCACGAAGTTAGCCGGGGCTTCTTTACTAGGTACTGTCATTATCATCCCTAGCGAAAGAGCTTTACAACCCTAAGGCCGTCATCACTCACGCGGCATGGCTGGATCAGGCTTGCGCCCATTGTCCAATATTCCCCACTGCTGCCTCCCGTAGGAGTCTGGGCCGTGTCTCAGTCCCAGTGTGGCTGATCATCCTCTTAGACCAGCTATGGATCGTCGCCTTGGTGCGCCGTTACCACACCAACTAGCTAATCCAACGCGGGCCCATCAATCGGCGATAAATCTTTCTCCCGAAGGACGTATCCGGTATTAGCGTCCGTTTCCGAACGTTATTCCGAACCGATAGGTAGGTTCCCACGCGTTACTCACCCGTCTGCCACTCACCCCGAAGGGTGCGTTCGACTTGCATGTGTTAAGCCTGCCGCCAGCGTTCGTTCTGAGCCAGGATCAAACTCTCAAGTTGAGACATTTAATCCAGCAAGAATCACATTCTCATGTCCAGCCACCGAAGCGACCGGACGCTGACGAGGACACACTCTCCGCATCACTGCGGAGCGGTCCGTCATCTAGAGACGTGTCCGCCGTTGTCTTGTTGACCCCCGAAGGGATCCGCAGGGACAACGCCGCCCACGTTTCTCTTTCTTCGCATTCACTTGTCAAAGAACCCGGTGCCCAGTGGCGCCGTGGAGGACAATGTCCCCCGAAAGAAGCGAAAAGCCGCCCCTGTCCCGATCTCTCAGGCCATCCAGGCTTCGCTTTCCGTGGAGCCGACAGGAAAACGCGGCGCTTTTCGAAGTCGGCGCCGCCCCGTCGGTGGAGTGGGGATTTAGCGATCCCCGCCGGTCTTGTCAACGCCCTTTTTCAAGGAATTTCCGAGGCCGGACCGCAGTGCCGTGGGACCCGAAGGCCGCCCCGCCGCTGCGGTGGACGGGTCTATACGGGGGCCCGGCGGAGGGGTCAACCACCTAAATTTCCTTCGCCGCCAAATTTTCTCGCGACCTCGTCGATCGTCGGAATCGCGTCGGCCGTCCCGTGCCGTGTCACCATCAGCGCCCCGGCCTTGGCCGCCCACGTCATCGCCTCGGACGCGGCGAGGCCTGCCGCCAGCCCGGCCAGCAGGTAGCCGGTGAACGTGTCGCCCGCCCCCGTGGTGTCCACCGCCTCGACCTCGAGCGCGGCGACGCGGACCCCCTGCGGCGCGTCCGCCGCGTAGAGCACCGCCCCGTCGGCCCCCTCGGTCACCACCACGCGCGCCACGCCCTGCGCGGCGGGCCCGCGCCCGGTCGCCGCCGCCAGCTGCTCCATCTCGACCCGGTTGAGGATCATCAGGTCGCACAGCGGCGCCATCGTCATCGCCGCCTCCGCGGTGAAGGGCGCCGCCGCATAGGCGACGCTCAGCCCCGCCGCCCGCGCCCGGCGCGCCCCTTCGCTCTGCAGCGTCGTCTCGTTCTGGATCAGGCACCAATCCCCCGCCGCGGCCTCCGCGAAGGCGGCGCCGAGCGGCGCCTCGCTCAGCATCGCGTTGGCGCCGGCATGGATGACGATCGTGTTCTCGCCGTCCTCGGCGAGGACGATGACGGCGTGCCCCGTCGGCCCCTCCACGCTCGCCACGTAGCGCGTGTCGACGCCCCACTCGCTGAGCCGGTCGCGCGCCCACGCGCCGTCGCTGCCGACGGCGCCGATCAGCACCACGCGCGCCCCCGCCCGCGCCGCCGCGACCGCCATGTTGGCGCCCTTGCCGCCGATTCCCGTCGTCAGCCGGCGCGCCGCCAGCGTCTCCCCCGGCGCCGGAATGTGCGGCACATGGTAGAACCGATCGAGATTGATCGAGCCGAGACACCACAGCGTCATCGCCGTCCTCTTCCTGTCCAATCCGGGCTCCGGCGCCCATCCTCAAGCTCGGCCGGGACGGGTGCGGGGGCAAGGCACCCGTGGCGGCCTGGCCGCGGCAGGCCTCGAGCCCTTCCGCCCCGGTTCGGGTCGCCCGATGGACCCGAACCGAGGCGGAAGAGCTCTAACCGGACGCGGCGAGGCCGTGGTGGGCGAGGACCCGGTGCATCCCCTCGGCGATGCCGATGCGCGCCCGCCAGCCGAGCCGCTCGCGCGCCCGGCCGGCGTCCAGCACCACCGAGGCCGGCTCGGCGGCGAACATCGCCACCTCCTCCATCGGCACCGCGCGCCCCGCCGCCGCTTCGGCCAGCCCGATCAGCTCGCGCACCGAGGTGCCGACGCCGGAGCCGATGTTGAGGGTCCCCGCGCCCGCCCCCGTCCCCGCCCCGGCACCCGCGCCCGTGGTCGCCGCCTGGATCGCCGTGACGATATCGTCGACATGGACGTAGTCGCGCCGGCTCGACCCGTCGCCGTAGAGCTTGAACGGCACCCCCGTCGCCAGCGCCGAGACGATCGCCGGGATCACCCCGAAGCCGGGCTTGGCGGCCTGCCCCTCGCCGTAGGCGTTGGCCACGCGCAGGACCGTCAGCGCCATGCCCGTCTCGCCGCCCGCCGCCCCCGGTGCCCCGGCGACCGAGGCGAGGTGCATCTCGACGAACGCCTTCTCCAGCGCATAGTCGCTGAACGGGCGCACCGGCATCGTCTCCACGCACACCCGCGGCGGATCGACGCCGTAGATCGTCCCGCCCGAGGAGAGGTAGACGTAGTGGCCCCGCCAGCGACGGTTGGCGAGCTCGTCGACCAGCCGGGCGTGCGCGCGGATGCGGCCCAGGATGTCGCGCCGGGTCGCCAGCCGCCCCCGCCCGCGCGAGACGAGGTCGACGATCACGTCCGCCCGCAGCGCCGCCTCCAGGTCGAGCGCCTCCAGGTCGTCGATCAGGATCGGCGGCGGCAGGTGCCCGGCGTCGGCCGGCAGGGCCGAGCCGATGCGCGCCACCCACGAGAGCCGCGCCGCCGGGTCCTCCCGCAGCGCCCGCAGCAGCGCCTGGCCGACGAAGCCGGTGCCGCCCAGGACCAGGACGTCAGTGCTCGCCATCGCCCGCCTCCCCGGCGTCCCGCTCCGCCAGCGCCTGGGAAAGGCCCTCCACGGTCCGCTCCAGCCGCGTGATGCGGATCGACTGGGCGAGCGTCAGCTCGACCAGGAAGTCGATCAGGCGCGCGTCCCTGTCCCCGCTTTCGTCCCTGGGCCCGCTTTCGTCCCTGTCCCCGCCGTCCGCCGGCCCGGCGGCCTCGGGATCCGGAACGGGATCGGGCGCCGGCGGCGGTTCGCCCAGCATGTCGATGCCGAAGCGAGCCTCGATGAAGGCGAAGGTGTCGCGCTTGCGCGCAACGATCGCCTCCAGCCCCTCCCGGTCCTCGGTCAGCGCCGCCATCCGTGCCACCGAGGGCACCGGCGTGCGCACCGCCTTCAGCACCGTGGCGTTGAACTGGCCGGGCATCACCGGCCCCTGGAAGCGGTCGTTGTAGAGGCCGCGCAGCACCATCTCGGCCGGCTCGGCGCGGGTCTGGTGGCGTGTCGGCTCGGCCGGCAGCGCCAGGCCGGCCGCGGCGCCGAAGTCGGCGACGATCTCGGTGTCGCGCCCGAAGCGGCGCACCACCAGCTCCACCCCCGCCACCTGCGGCCACACGGTGATCGCGTCGTAGGTGCGGATCAGCTTGCCGGCGAGGGTGGCGAAGTCCGGCACCGGGCCGGGCTGCGTCTTGTGCCACACGCCCCACTGCGCGAACGCCGAGGGCAGCCACTCGCGCGGCGGCCGCAGGTAGGCGACGACGCCGACCGGCATCCGCGCGGCGAGCCGCTCGAAGAAGGGGGTGAGCGCCGCCGCCCGCTCGAAGATGGATTCGTTGGAGTGGACGAAGGTCTCCACTCCGCTCGCGGCCGCCTCCGCCAGCAGCCCCGCCGCGAAGCGCTCGGCGAGCGCCTGCTGCTCGGCCGCATCCGCCCGGGCGAGCGCCCGCAGGCCGGCAAAGCCCTCGTAGCCCGCCCCCAGGCGCTCGAACCACATGCCGAGATAGCGCGCCTTCTGCTCGCCGAGCGCCGCCCCCGCGCCCCCCAGCGCGCGCTGCAGCGAGGTCGTCCCGGTCTTGCCCATGCCGACGTGGAAGACGATCCGCGCCATCAGACCCGCCGCTCGTCCGGCTTGTCGACGAAGACGCTGTCGCGTCCCGCCAGCGCCGCCGCCGTCGGCCACAGCCGCTCGATGAGGTGGTAGACCGTGCCGTCGCCCGGCAGCGGCTCGCCCGGCCAGGGATAGTCGGCGCCGAAGAGCCGGCGCATCGCGTTCACCACCCCCGCCTTCACCCAGAACATGTCACCGACGGGAAAGAGCAGCGGATGGTCGGGGAGCGGCCTCCGGCCCCCGTCCGCCTCCCATCCGTCGAGCCGGGCCTGCAGCGGCGCCAGCAGCCGGCGCGAGCCGGTCCAGCCCATGACGTAGGGGTCGAACGCGCCGACGAGGCCGGCCTCCGGCGCCCGGATCAGCGCGAGCGCCGTCGACAGCCGCTCCGGGCCGCCCAGCAGGATGCGCATCAGGAAGGCGCGCCACACCGCGCCGGGCGACGTCGGCCCCAACCCGACCGACTTCTTCAGGTGCACGTGGCACCACAGCGCGTTGTCGTCCTCCGACCCGTCGAAGAGTTCGAGGAAGGGCAGCACGTCCCGCCCGCGGTTGGCCACCACCCGCGTCTCGATCGCCACCCCCCCGTTCCGGCCGGCGGCGGCGATCTCGGCCGCCTTCGCCTCGGTGTCGGTCGTCGCCACCACCCGCGCGGCGTGGCGCCAGGCGGCGAAACCGGCGAGGTCCTCGGCGAAGCCGTCGGTGTAGTGGGCGTGGACGTGGACGCTGTAGGGCGGCGGGTCGTCCTCGGCGTCCGTCTCGCCGTAGGGGGCGAGGCGCAGCGTGCGGTGCACCCAGTTGTCGGACGCCGCGACGGCGCGCTCCGCCGCCGCCCGGCTCGGCCAGATCGCGCGGCGGCCATGGCGCCAGATCGCCCGCCGCTCGCGCGCCCGCAGCGCCGGCGGATCGCCCGGACCGTAGAGGATGCCGACGTCGTAGTCGCCCGCGGCCGCGCCCTCGTCCTCCTCGGCCGCGGCGGGCGGCGACGGCTCGACGACGCGGGCGAAGAGGTCCGGGACGCCAGGCGCGGCAGCGGTCGAAGCCGCGGCCTCGCACCGCGCCGCGGCTTCGGGACGCACCGCGAAGGCGCCGTCCCGGAGGGTCTTCGCCGGGCTCCGCGCCACCGCCTCGCCCGCCGCGGCGAGGTCGCCGAAGGGGACGCGCCACATCGCCGGCTCGCCGCGGTAACGCGCGTCGTCGAACCCCGAGGCGCCCTCGAACAGCACCACCGCACAGCCGAGCGCGACCGCGTCGAACACCACGTTGGGGAGCGGATCGAGCCGCGAGGCGAGGAAGAGGACGTCCGCCGCCCGGCACACGTCGCGATAATAGGGCCCCGCCGGCAGGTGGAAGAGATTGCCCGCCGGATCGTTCACCGCGCCGTCCGAAAGGTGCTTCTCCACCCACACGCCGATGTGGAAGTCCTCGTGGTCGAGCCCGTCGCCGATCCACACGAAGAGCGTGTCCGGATCGGTCCGCCGCCCTTGCGCGGCCAGCATCGCGAAGATGTCGGTGCCCTTGCGCCAGTGCACCTCGCCGGCGCCGTAGACGACGCGGCGATCGCCGACCTCGGTCCCCAGCAACGCCGAGAGGCGGGCCCGCGCGGCCCGGTAGTCGGCCGCCGGCACCGCGCCGGGGACCAGCTCGGCCTGGGGGACGATGGCGCTGTCGGCCGCGACGTCGAAGTCCGCGTCGGCGAGGACGCCCGCCCACGAGCGTCGCACCGTCTCGGACGAGAACAGCACCCGCTCGGCATAGAGCGCGGTGACGACCGCCTTGTAGGCGGGGAGCGTGTAGTTGGTGAACTCGTGCACGTAGGACACGAACGGGATCCGCCGCGCCACCAGCGCCTTCACGAAGGGGAAGCACTCGACCGAGTTGAGGATGGCGACGTCCGCCGCATCCAGCGGACAGGGGTCGAAGAAGGGCCACTCCTCGAAGGGCCGCTCGGTGACGATCACGCTCACCGCCACCTCGGCGAAGCGGGCGATCAGCGCCCCGCTCTTGGCCCTGAGCCCCATGACGACGACGTTGCAGCGCTCGGCCGCGCCGGTGGCGAGGTCGAGCGCCACCAGCGGCGCGCCGGTCGCCGAGAACTCGTGCGTCGCGACGATCACGGTGCGGCGCGCCGGGTCGAACGCGCGGGCGCCGGGGTGGACGTTGCGGCGCAGGGTGGCGAGCACCGGCCGCCCCTCGCGGTACCCGGCCTTCATGTAGTGCAGGAAGAGGGCGATGTCGGAGGCCGCCGGCAGGTCCGAGGAGACCGTGCGGTAGTGGTGGACCGAGAAGTCGGCGACCGCCTTGTCGACCGGATCGCCCAGCGCCATCAGCTCGAAGGCGAGCTCGGCCGCGCCGGGCACCTTGGCCTCGACGGCCGCCTTCAGCCGCGGCTCGCGCACCAGGAAGGCGACCGCCCGGTCGACGCCCTGCGCCTCGGCGCGGGTCTCGTGGTAGAGCGTCGGGTGGCGGCCCTTGGCGGCGCCGACGTCCGCATAGTGGCGGGCGCGGGCGGCGGGGTCCTTCTCGCCGGCGATATCGGGGTTGCGGCCGCCGTAGAAGTCCGGGTCGAAGCGGAAGTCCGGCCGGCGGGCGAGGCGGCCGTGCCGGTCCAGCGCGGCGAACTCCCGCCAGAGGGCGGTCAGGTCCGGCGATGCGGCGTCGGGCACGCGCCGGCTCAGCCCGCGAGGGCGCCGAGGCGCTCGCCGGCGTAGCGCCGCTCGCGGATCGGCCGCCACCACGCCTCGTTGGCGAGATACCAGCGCGCGGTCTTCTCGAGCCCGGTCTCGAACGTCTCCTCGGCGCGCCAGCCCAGCTCGGTCTCGAGCCGCGTCGCGTCGATGGCGTACCGGAGGTCGTGCCCCGGCCGGTCGGTGACGAAGCGGACGAGGTCGCGCCGCGAGGTCGCCGCGGGGGCGAGCCGGTCGATCGTGTCGCAGATCGCGTGGACCACCTCGAGGTTGGAGCGCTCGTTGCGCCCGCCGACATTGTAGGACCGCCCCGGCGCGCCGCGGGTGAGGATCGTCGTCAGCGCCCGCGCGTGATCGTCGACGTAGAGCCAGTCGCGCACGTTCTCGCCGCGGCCGTAGACCGGCAGCGCCTCGCCGTGCAGCGCGTTGAGGATCATCAGCGGGATCAGCTTCTCGGGGAAGTGGTAGGGCCCGTAGTTGTTGGAGCAGTTGGACAGGACGACCGGCAGCCCGTAGGTGCGGTGCCAGGCCATGACGAGATGGTCCGACGCCGCCTTGGAGGCCGAATAGGGCGAGGAGGGCTCGTAGGGCGTTTCCTCGGTGAAGAGGCCGCCGGAGAGGGGGAGATCGCCGAACACCTCGTCGGTCGAGATGTGGTGGAAGCGGAAGGCGTCCTTTTTGGCGCCCGGCAGCCGCTCCCAGTGGCCGCGCGCGGCCTCCAAAAGCTCGAACGTGCCGGTGACGTTGGTGCGAACGAATTCGCCCGGCCCGTCGATCGAGCGGTCGACGTGGCTCTCGGCGGCGAGGTGCATGACCGCGTCGATCCCCTCCGCTTCCATGAGGCCCGCGACCATCGCCCGGTCGCAGATGTCGCCCTCGACGAAGCGGTAGCGCGGGTCGTCCGCGATCGGCGCCAGCGAGGAGAGGTTCGCCGCGTAGGTCAGCTTGTCGAGGTTGACGACCGCGTGGTCGGTCGCGGCGACGAGATGGCGGCACACGGCCGAGCCGATGAACCCGGCGCCGCCGGTGACCAGAATCTTCATCGCGCCACGCTCTTCATCGAAAGGTGTCCTTTGTGGGCGTCATCAACAGGGCGGCGCTGGGATCGTCAAGGAGCCGCCTCAGGTCGACGCCGTCGCCTCGACCTTGCGCGAGGCCTCCAGCGCGGCGAGCCCGCTCTCCCACGCCGCGCCGTCGGCGCCCGATTTGGCGAAGGCCGAGCGCAGCAGCGTCGGCAGCGCGCCGACGAGGCGGGTGAAGGCGTCGCGGTCCTCCACGCCCAGCCCCCCGGCGAAGTTCTCCAGCGAGCGCGCCGCCCGCTCGGCCCCGTCGAGCGGCACGCGCAGGAACGAGCCCCAGGTGTCGGCGTCGGGGATCGGCCAGGGGGTGAAGCCGGACGGCACGAAGTCGCCCTGGCGGAATTCCAGGTAGATCTCGCCGTTGAAGCTCTGCAGCTTCAGATAGATGTAGGCCCAGTTGCGCCGCTTGGCGGTGACGTCGGTCAGCGCGCAGACGACGTGCTTGTAGTTGCCCGAATCCAGCGTGTCGCTGATCTTCGCCTCGCCGCACGAGAAGCCGGCCGCCGCCATCGCCTCGCGCGCCTCGAGCGCCGCCTCGTCCTCGTCGGCGAGGAGGTCGAAGGCGATCGAGGGCGCGGCGTCGACCACACTGTGCGACAAGAGCGGCGGCAGCGGCGCCTCGGGCGGGTGGCGGTCGAAGACGTCGAGCTTGGAGGTGGGCGAGAGGTTGAGGACGTCGCGCTCGTCGGCCGCGTAGGCCTCGCGGGCGAGACGGTAGACGGCCTCCATCGCCGCGGTGTCGGCCGCCTGCCAGCGACGCTTCTTGAAGTAGAGCGCGTCGAAGTGGTTGGGATCGTCCTCGGTCTGCTCCAGCACGTCGCCGAGCCGGCTCTCGTCGGGCTGCACGTAGGAATGGTCGAACCCCACCAGGAGCGCCCGGCGGTAGCCGAGCCCGTAGGCGAGCTGCAGGTTGAAGAACGAGACCGTCGAGGCCCACGAGATCTTCTCGGCCGGGTCCTGGCCGAAGAAGGCGTTCTCGCCCGTCGCGTTGACGAAGGCGAAGCCGGCCTCCTCGTGGAGGACGTGCGCCAGCCACATCGGCGCGACCTTGATCGGGATCGGCGAGGCGTTGAAGCCGGCCGCCCCCTGCTCGGCGACGAGGGCGTTCGTCACCGTCAGAATCTTGGCGTGTCTGGCCAGAAGCGGCGAGTTGAAGGCGAAGTTCGAGCAGATGACGTCGTGCTCTTCGAAGAGCGCCGGGTCCGCCTCGGCGAGCGAGCCGCCGTTGCCGACGATGAGGCAGGTCTCGCGCGTGCGCAGCGCCTTCAAGGTCTCGAAGGTGCGGCGCGAGCGGGTGATCTGCGCCCCCAGCCAGGCCCGCTCGACGCCGTAGCGGCCGAGCTCGGTGGCGAAGGTCTCCTCGCCCCAGGGCCCCGGCCCGTCGACCTTGCGCACCGGGCGCGTCAGGCCGCAGCCGGCGGCGCGGAAGGCGCGCGCGGTCTCGGGATCGGCCGCGATCCTCGCCAGGACGTCGCCGTTGAGGCGGGCGTGACGGGCGCGCAGGGCCTTCAGGCCGCCCCCGCCGGTGGAGAGACCGGTGGAGGGGCCGGCGAGCGCGCCGAGCCGCTGCAGCAGCGGAAGCGGCACGTGGCCGACGACCGGGCGCAGCGCCAGGACCGCGCCCTCGAGCGCCGCGGTGCCGCAAAGCCCGGCCCCGTCCGCCGCGACGAGCCGCACCGCGCGGCCCGAGGCGATCCAGTCGGCGGCGATGCGGCAGCCCATGGGGGCGCTCGCCGGGTCCTCGGCGGCGGCGAGGCCGACGAGGTCGTAGAGGCGGATCGCCACGTGCGGCAGCGGCACCGCGCCGGCCCGCATCGCCGCGGCGAGGTCGCCGGTGTCCGCCGCTTCGCCCGGCCCGTCCACCAGCAGGCGCAGGCCCGCCGGCTCTTCGGCCAGCCCCTCCAGCATGGCGGCCGGGGCGGGGCGGTCGAGCGCGGACAGCACCAGCCAGTGGCGCGCGCTCTCCTCCGGGTCCATGTGCTCGCCCGCCCAGGGCATCAGCGCCTCGAGGCTGCGGGCGGCGGAGTGCATGGCGAGGCCCGGCCGGGCCGCGTCCACCAGGACGCGGCCGGCGATGACGACGGCGCTCTCGCCCCCGCCCCGAGAGCCGGGGCCGGGGTCGACGCGGACGATCTGGGCGACTTCAAACATCGGCGGCTTTCGTCATCATCGGGGCGGGTCAGCCCGCGAGCGCGGGCAGGAAGGCGGGGGCGGCGGCCGGCAGGTCCTGCCAGCGCCCCGCGGCGGCAATGAAAGCGTCGCTCAGGCGGCGCGCCAGGGTGGGGTCGGCCTCGCCGCGCGCGGTTTCGACGAGCAGCCGGCGCAGCATCTCGCGCCGCGGCAGCAGCGCGAACTCGGCCTCCGCGACCGCCACCTGGCGGGCGACGATCCCGGCCCGCGCGGCCGGGTCCGACAGCCGCGCCAGCGCCGCGGCGATCGGCTCGGCGCCTTCCTCGGTGACGGTGACGGCGCAGTCCGCCTCGGCGAGGCGGGCGAGGGTGGCGCACTCGGCCGGGCCGATCGCCAGGAGGGCCGCCCCCGAGGCGAGGCACTCCGGCAGCTTGTTGGCCAGCGAGTGGCGCACGTAGGCGAGCGAGGCGGCGTCGAAGTTGTAGGCGATGACGGTGACGTCCGCCGCGGCGAGCCAGGCATGATAATCCTGGCGCGTCATCTCCTCGGCGAAGACCGTCACGGCGGCGAAGTCGGCGAAGGCGGCCCCTTGCGTGTGCATCCAGAAGGGGCTGGTCTTGATCTCCAGCGCGACGTCCGGATCGCCGCGCGCCGCGACCGCCTCGGCGAGGCGCTTCAGCGAGGCGAGGCCCATGTCGGGCGCCAGGCCCCCGGCGTAGCGGATCTTCAGGCCCGTCCGGCCCTCGCGCTCGGGCGCGGCGGCGGCGCGCACCGCGGCGAACACTTCCGGCTCGATGCCGTTGGCGAGCGCCAGCGCCGGGACGCCGTAGCGCGCCTCCAGGAGGTCCGCCATCGGCTCGGAGATGGCGAGGCAGACGGGGGCGTCCTCCAGGAGGATGCGCACGCTCTGATCGAAGGCGTCGAAGCCGGGCCGCGACTGGCCGAACAGGCGCAGCATCCAGTCGTCCATGAAGGAGGTCAGCACCGGGACCGGGTGGAGGCTGAGGATCTCGGCCGTCAGCCGCTGCAGGTCCGGCCGGTTGGCGACCGGACGGTAGAGGATCACGTCGGGCGCGAAGCCGGTGGCAGCGGCGAGGATGCGGTCGGCGCGGCGGTCGCGCGGGGTCTCGATCGGAACGCCGAGCACGCCGCCGCGGGCGGTCATCGTCTCGCCGAGCGCGGAGATCTCCATCAGCTCCGAGCGCGGCCAGTGGCCCAGCAGCGCGTCCTTGATCTCGCTGGTCGCCGCGCCGCCGCCGATCGGCGTGAAGTCCACCACCAGGAGGCGCGGGAAGCCGGTGTCCACCGCGCCGCCCCAACCGGCGCCGAGGGCGCGCCCGGCGCGGTTCTTGCGGGCGAGCTGCTCGCGGCAGAGCCGCGTCAGCGCCTGCGGCGCGATCATGCCCCCGCCTTCGGGGCGGCGGCCGGCGGCCTCGTGGTTGGCCTTCTCCACCGCCTCCGGGCCGCGGGCGGCCGGGAAGACCTCGGCGAAGGGCTCGCGCGCGAAGACGTCCAGCTTGCCGCCGACGCCGGAGTTGACGATCGGCCGGCCGAGCGCGCGGGTGACCCGCTCGGCCTCGCGGTAGGCCTCGACCATCTTGTCGACCTGCGGGTCGTGCCAGCGGAAGCCCTTGCCGAAATAATCGGGGTGGAAGTGGTTGGGGTCGTTCGACTTCATGTCGAGCACGCCGACCCCGTAGTCGCTCGTCTCGGCGACGTCCTTGGGGAGCACGTAGTCGGCGTCGACGCCGAGGAGATGGATCTTGGTGAAGCCCAGATAATGGGCGAGTTGCAGCACCGTGAAGGTGACGGTGCAGCCGGTGTAGGTGACGTCGGCCGCATCGGTCGAGAAGTCGAAGCCGTGCGGATAGGAGACGCGCGGGCGGTGATTGAAGAAGATCGTGTCCGGCGCCTCGTCGAGGCAGTAGCGCAGATACGCCGGGAAGAGCTTGGTGGGGCCCTCGAGGGCGTGGATCCAGTCCGCCCGGTCCTCGGCGACGAGGTGGTCCTCGACGACGAAGAAGGTCGGCAGCCAGTCGAGGTCGGCGGCCTTGAGGAAGAAGGAGTTCACCGCGAAGGTGACCTCGTCCTTCAGCATCGCGAGGTCGGTGCGGTTGAGGCTGGGGCCGTTGCCGATGACGAAGCAGCGCTCGCGCCCGCGGAACATTTCCCGCAGCGCCCTGAGGCGCGGCCGGTAGGTGCGGTTCAGCCGCCACTGGTAGATCTCGAAGGTCTTCAGCGTGCCGGCGATGCGCGCCTCCAGGGAGAGCTTCTCGGTGCCGACGTAGATCGGCGCGCTCATCGGCAGCAGCGTCAGCGCCTCGGCGTAGACGGCCTCCAGCTCGGCGCGCGACGCCCGCGACAGGTCGAGCCCGACCAAGCGCGCATAGGTATTGATCTGGTGGCTCATCATCGCTGTGTCCGATCCTTTCGGATGGGATCGCAGGATCGCTGCTTTAAGACAAGCAGGGTGAGATAAAGGCTGCTTTACCGAAACCGAGCAGTCGCACGCCGCCGCGCCGTTCGCGGCGGTTCGTCCCCCGCCGCGCCCGGTCCGGCCCTCCCCGCCGCCGAAGCATGCCTGCCCCGTCCTCGGGGCGCACCTCCCCCGCGTGGCCCGGCGGCGCCGCCGTCTCGCCTCGCCGCTACGCCGGAAGGCCGGTGCCGGCGAAGACGTGCCGCACCGCGGCCTGCTGCGACGCGCTCAGCGACCGGTAGAGCGGCCACGCCCGCGCCGCGCGCGCGCCGACCGCGGCGCGGGCTTCGGCGATCAGCGGCGCCAGACCGCAGTCCGCGACGAACGCGGCGTAGTCCGCCTGCCAGGCCGCGCCGTAGGCCGGGTCGAACGGGTAGTCGCGGATCGTCTCCGGCCGGCGCCGGCGATAGACGCGGTAGCCCTGCCGGTTGGACTTGATCGGGTCGTCGTGATCGAGCCGCCCGCGCACCAGGATGGCGAGGTATTCGGGGAGGCTGCGGTACATGCGGTGATAGACGAAGGGCGCGTCGGGCGCCGTCGGCAGGGTCTGCGTGGTGCCGAGGTCGGGACGCAGCGCCGCCCCGCCGGCGACGATCTGCACGCGCGCCAGTCCCGGCGGATAGCGCACGTTGTGCGCCCGAAGGGCGGCGAAGCCCGACCCCACCCGCCAGACCGACTTCACCGCCCCGTGCCACTGGCCGCGCAGCCGGTCGCTCGCGAACGGCGGGGCGAACGCGCCGTCGTCGTCGTCCGGCACGAACCAGTTGAAGCTCACCGAGTGGGCCTCGGGGTGGCGGGCGAGGTAGGCGCCGATCGGTGCGCCGCCGGGCTCCAGCCAGAACTCGTCGACGTCGAGCGCCATCGCGTAGGCGGGCCCGACGTGGTCGGGCGAGCCGGACCGCGCCTCGACGGCGGCGAGGGCGTGGTGATAGAGCGCCTCCTGCCGCGAGCGCGCGCCGGGCGGGAACGCCGCCGGGTCGGCGACGAGATCGTCGCCTTCCAGGACGCGGACGTCGTGCCCCGCGGCGGCGATCGCGGCGAGGACGGCGCGCGAGTTGTCGGCGGTGTTGTTGACCGCGACGACGATGGGCGCGAAGCCGCAGCGCAGGTGATGGAAGAGGTAGTGCGGCAGGTAGGCCGCCTCGTCGGCGGCGACCGCGAGCAGCGCCACGCGCGGCGGATCGGTGGGCGTCATGGCGCGGACCCTCCGGACGCCGTCCCGCCGGTCAGTGCCAGTCGTCGAAGAGCTGGGTCTGGCGGGCGGAGGGCTTCTGGCGGCAGAAGCCGATGAAGGCGCCGTCCGGCCGGTCGGGCACGCGGCCGGTGGAGCGCACCCAGTCGTTCCATTCCGCCTCCAGCTCGGCGAGCGGGATGCCCTTCTCGGCGGCGATCGCCTGCGCCTTGTCGAGCGTCGCCGGCTTCAGCGGGATGCGGCCCTCGAAGGGGAGCGGCTTGGCGGTCTCGAAGACGGCGAGGTCGTCCTCCAGGCGGATCTTGTAGTCGGGGATGTGCCCGTCCCGGATCATCTCCTTGAGGAAGAAGCGGAACTTCTTGGGTGGCGCGTTGGAGCCGACCTTCTGCTGCAATTTGCCGATGCCGATGCGGAAGGAGCCCGCCCCCGCCTTGCCGCGGCGCGGCTCGCCGGCGTGCTTGCGGGCCAGCTCATAGATGCGCCGCTCCAGCGGCCGGCGCAGGCGGAAATATTGCGGGTTGATGGTGAGGACTTCCATCCCCTTGACGGCGCGGAAGGTCCAGTCCGAGACGCGGATGCGCACCTTGGTCATGCGTCCGAACGGGCTCGTCTTGCCGTCGCGCCCCTTGCGATCGATCTCGAACTCTTCGATGAGGCCGAAGCCGCGGGTCTGGACGTGGTCGCCGGTCTTGATGTCGGTCAGGATGACGGTGCCCTTGAGGCGCACCAGCGCGTCCTCGAAGCGCTGGTAGCTCTCGCGGTTGGTGCGCCAGTTGGTGGCGACCATCACCTCGTGCGCGGTCAGCTCGACCCAGGGGGTGATCTCCCCGCCCGCGTTCAGCTCGTGCACCAGCTTGGAGATGCAGTAGAGCAGGATGTCCTTGTCCATGATGGTGGCGAGGCCCCGGCCCGAGGGAACGACGCGCAGCCTCGAGTCGCCGTGCTCGTAGGTCAGTTCGCGCATGTCGGGCTTCACCGACAGCGAGAAGACCGGGTGCTCCATGGACGCCATGTCGTCCTTGGGCGCGGCGTCGGCCACATCCAGGATGAAGAAATCGCGGTTGGGGTGCCGATCCGGCAGGAGCTGTCCCATGGCCGAAGAGGTACCACGATTCGTCGGTCGGGGAACCAACATTCGTCGATCCAGGAACCGGGCTTCGTCGATTTAGGAACCAGCCGGCTCGTCGATCAGGGAACCCGCGAGCCCTTCATTCATCATCACGGCAAGGTTTCGGGCAATGTGCGAGCGGCCTGCCGGGCGAGGTTCGAGGGGGTGATCCCCAGCTCTGATTCGGATTCGCCCCTTTGGGAACCGGGATTCGCCCCTTCGGGAACCGCGGATTCGCCCGTCTGGGAACCGGGATTCGCCCGTCTGGGAACCGAGACGCGAAAATTAACCATCTTTTTCGGTTTGGAATCAGGGTGTTGGCGAGTCGGCCGGAGCGCCGTAACACTCTCTAACTTAGAATCTAACTCTCATAACACTAGATCGGGCCTGGATTTCGCAGCCGCGAATCGAGGACAAGTCGTCGTCAGAAACCGATTCCCGGCCGATTCGACGACGAATCAATTCGCGAGTCGGATTCATCGATGAATCTTCAAATCGAGATGCTTAAACTTGTCGGCATCTCGGAAAGGCTTGGGAAAGGCTCGGGATTTGATTCAGAGCCGAATCGGGCTAAGCAAAAGCCACCGCGATGACGGTCCGGCCTCGGTGATGCGGTCCCCCATTGGGACGGCCGAGGCGATCCGTCAGAGCCGATCGTCGCTGTCCGCACGCTCGAAGACGCTCTTGACGTCGAAGAGCACGGCACCCGGTGTGCCGAAATCGCGGATCCGCGCCGGTCCCAGATCGACGAAGTCGTCGTGCGCGACGGCGAGGACGAGCGCGTCGTAGACGCCGCGTTCGGGCGCGTCGGTCATCACGTCGAGGCCGTAGGCACGCTTCGCCTCGGCCGGATCCACCCACGGATCCCACACGTCCACCTCGGCCGACACCGCGGTCAGCTCGGTGACGACGTCGATCACGCGGGTGTTGCGCAGATCGGGGCAGTTCTCCTTGAAGGCGAGCCCCAGAACCAGGATGCGGCTCCCCACCACGGGCAGCCGCCGCCCCAGCATGAGGCGCATGACGCGGCCGGCGACATGCGCCCCCATGCCGTCGTTGATGCGCCGCCCGGCGAGGATCACGTCCGGGTGGTAACCGACCTCCTGCGCCCGGAAGGTCAGGTAGTAGGGGTCGACGCCGATGCAGTGACCGCCCACCAGGCCGGGGCGGAAGGGAAGAAAGTTCCACTTGGTGCGGGCCGCGTCGAAGACGTCCTTCGAATCGAGGCCGAGCCGGTGGAAGAGGATCGCCAGCTCGTTCATCAGCGCGATGTTGAGATCGCGCTGGGTGTTCTCGATCACCTTGGCGGCCTCGGCGACCTCGATCGAGGCGGCCTTGTGGGTGCCGGCGGTGACGATCCCGGCGTAGAGCGCGTCGATCGCGTCGGCGGCCTCGGGCGTGGAGCCGGAGGTGACCTTGACGATCGTCTCCAGGCGGTGCGCCCGGTCGCCGGGGTTCACCCGCTCGGGGCTGTAGCCGACGACGAAGTCGACGTCGACGCTCAGCCCCGAGGCCGCTTCCAGGATCGGCACGCACACCGAGCGGGTGCAGCCGGGGAAGACGGTGGATTCGTAGATCACCGCAGATCCGGGGCGCATCGCTGCGCCGACAGTGCGCGAGGCGGCCTCGAGGAGGGTCAGGTCCGGGCGCTTGGCGGCGTCGACCGGGGTCGGGACGGCGACGATGAAGACCTCGGCCGCGGCGAGCGCCGCCGGGTCGGCCGTCAGGGTCAGGTGGGTCGCGGCCTCGAGGTCGGCGGCGGGCACCTCCTGGGTGGCGTCGCGACCGGCGTTCAGGGCGGCGACGCGGGCGGCGTCGACGTCGAAGCCGATGACCGGGCGGGTGCGGGCGAAGGCGACGGCGAGCGGCAGACCCACATAGCCCAGGCCGATGACGGCGATCGGCCCGTCGAAGCGCGTCTTATGCATCGGGGGCCGGTGCATGAGGGGCCGGACCACCCGTCGAACCGTTGCGCATGCCGCTCCTCGTGCCTCGGGTGCTCTCGATCTCGGGCGGACGCCGCCGACCCGAACCCGGCGCGACCGAGGTGCGCTCTTAACCCATCCGCGGCAGGCTTTGAAACGGGCCCGCCGCAGCACATGCCGCAGTCGCGGCGGCCCTCAGGCGGCGAGCGCCGGCGTGTGCGCACCCGCGAACGTCTGCCGGTAGCCGAAGAGCCCGGCCGAGCCGCCGGTGTGCAGGAAGACGACCGTCTCGTCCGCGCCGATGTCGCCGCGGCGGACGAGGTCGATCAGCCCCGCCGCGCCCTTCCCCGAATAGACCGGGTCGAGGAGGATGCCTTCGAGCTGGGCGAACATCTCGATCGCCTCGATCGTGCCCGCGTTGGGGATGCCGTAGCCCTCGCCGACATAATCGGTGTTGGCGACCACCAGCTCGCGCGGCACCGGCGGGGCGCCGATCTTCTCGGCGGTCTTGGTGGCGAGGGCGAAGACGTTCTCCTCCTGCTTGGGCCGCGGCGCACGCACGCCGATCCCCAGGAGCGGGATGTGCGCGTTGATCGCGTGGAGGCCGGTGACGAGGCCGGCCTGGGTGCCCGCGCTCCCCGTCGCGTGGACGATGCGCGAGACGGCGAGGGAGCGCTCGTTCGCCTGGTGCACCAGCTCCAGCGCGCAGTTGACGTAGCCGAGCGCGCCGGTCGGGTTGGAGCCGCCGCCGGGGATCACGTAGGGACGCCGCCCCTCGGCGCGCAAGCGCGCCGCGGCCGCCTCGCAGGCGGCGACCATGTCGGTCCCGCCCGGCACGTGCTCCAGGGTGGCTGCGTGCAGGCGGTCGAGGAGGACGTTGCCGTTCTGGGTATAGTCGGGGTCGGTCGAGCCGGTGCGGTCTTCCAGGAGGGCGTGGCAGTCGACCCCGAGGCGCGCCGCGAAGGCCGCGGTCTGGCGCACGTGGTTGGACTGCGTGGCGCCCTGGGTGACGACGACGTCGGCCCCTTGCGCGCTCGCCTCGCCCATCAGGAACTCCAGCTTGCGGGTCTTGTTGCCGCCGGTCGACATGCCGGTGCAGTCGTCCCGCTTGATGAAGAGGCGCGGGCCGCCGAGCTCCTTGGAAAGCCGTTCCATCGGCTCCAGCGGCGTCGGCAGGTGGGCGAGGTGGTGGCGCGGGAAGCGGGCGAGGTGCATGGAGGGTCCGTGAGGCGTCCGATCGAGGAGGCGCCATGGTCCGGGAAAGCCGCCCGCGGGGCAAGCCGGCGAAGCGAGGCGGTGTGACGGGACGGTGTGGCGGGGCAATGAGGTGGGCCCCTCCCGCGCGGAGCCGCGACGTCACCGCGTTGCCGCGATAGCCGATAAAGGGACGCCGGCGGAGCGGCGGCACCTTGCGCGAATGGTCCCGGTCCTCCATTGCCAAGCGTGAATCGAGCGGGCGGTGTCCCGCGGACAATCTCGGGGAATGTCATGCGTGTCGTCATGATCGGGACGGGATATGTCGGGCTGGTGTCCGGCGCCTGCTTTGCCGACTTCGGCCACGAGGTCACCTGCATCGACAAGGATGCCGGCAAGATCGCCTCGCTCGAGAAAGGCGTGATGCCGATCTACGAGCCCGGCCTCGACGTCCTCGTCGAGCAGAACGTGAAGGCGGGGCGGCTCTCCTTCTCGACCGAGCCGGATGCGGTGAAGGAGGCCGACGTGGTCTTCCTCGCGGTCGGCACGCCGACGCGGCGCGGCGACGGCCACGCCGACCTCACCTACGTCTACGCCGCGGCCGAGGAGATCGGCCGGCTGATCACCGGCTATACGGTGATCGTGACCAAGTCGACGGTACCGGTGGGGACCGGCGACGAGGTCGAGGCGATCATCCGCGGCGTGGCGCCGGAGGCCGAATTCGACGTCGCTTCCAACCCGGAGTTCCTGCGCGAGGGCGCGGCGATCGAGGACTTCAAGCGGCCGGACCGCGTGGTGGTCGGCGCCGAGACCGAGCGCGCGCTCGCCGTCCTGCGCGACCTCTACCGCCCGCTCTTCCTCAACGAGACGCCCGTGGTCGCGGTGAACCGGCGCACCGCCGAGCTGACGAAGTACGCCGCCAACGCCTTCCTCGCGACCAAGATCGCCTTCATCAACGAGATCGCCGATCTGTGCGACGTGGTGGGCGCCAACGTGCAGCAGGTCGCCAAGGGTATCGGCCTCGACAAGCGCATCGGCGGCAAGTTCCTCAACGCCGGCCCCGGCTATGGCGGCTCCTGCTTCCCCAAGGACACGCTCGCCCTGTCGCGCACCGCGCACCAGGTCGCGAGCCCCGTGACGATCGTCGACTCGGTGATCGCCTCCAACGACAAGCGCAAGGCGGCGATGGCGGACGTGGTGGTGCGCGCCGCGGGCGGCTCGGTCGCCGGCAAGACGATCGCGGTGCTCGGCCTCACCTTCAAGCCCAACACCGACGACATGCGCGAGGCGCCGAGCCTCGTCGTGGTGCCGGCGCTGGTGAAGGCGGGGGCGCGCGTGACGGCGTTCGACCCGGAAGGCATGGACGAGGCCAAGAAGCACATCGCCGACGTGACCTTCGCGCCCAGCGCGCCGGCCTGCCTGGAGGGGGCGGATCTCGCGGTGATCCTGACCGAGTGGGACCAGTTCCGCGCCTTCGACCTGAAGACGATGGCGGAGGGTCTGAAAGACCGCCTTTTGGTGGACCTGCGCAACATCTATACCCGCGACGAGGCCGAGCGGGCCGGCCTGACCTACGTGTCGGTCGGCCGGCCGGACGCGGGCAGCGGCGCATCCCTCGGGGCGAAGGTGTCCGACCTCGCCAGGGAGAGGGACGGGCGCGGCGCGGCGCGGTAGCAGGGGCCACCTTCGGCCCCCATGAACAGAGCCGCCGGCCACGGGCCCGCGGCGCGTGTTGGGAGGCACGTCTTGGACCAGGGAGGCAGGAAGGTTCTCGTCACCGGGACGGCCGGGTTCATCGGCTATCACGTGGCGCGCCGGCTGGTGGCACGCGGCGACCGGGTGACCGGGTTCGACGTCGTCAACGACTATTACGACGTGAGGCTGAAAGAGGCGCGGCTGCGTGAGCTGGAGAGCGCCGCCTCGTCCGCGGCGGCGGCGGGGGGCGGGTTCCGCTTCGTGCGGGCCGACCTCGCCGATCAGGCGGCCGTGAACCGGGCGTTCGCGGACGGCGGCTTCGACCGGGTGATCCACCTCGCCGCCCAGGCCGGGGTGCGCCACAGCCTGACCCACCCGCACGCCTACGTGCACTCCAACCTGGTGGGCTTCACCAACGTGCTGGAAGCGTGCCGCCACGCCGGGACGGCCCACCTCACCTACGCCTCGACCTCCTCGGTCTACGGCGGCAACACGTCGATGCCGTTCCGCGAGAGCGACGGGGTCGACCACCCGCTGCAGTTCTATGCCGCCACCAAGCGGGCGAACGAGCTGATGGCGCACGCCTACAGCCACCTCTTCGCGCTGCCGACGACGGGCCTGCGCTTCTTCACCGTCTACGGCCCGTGGGGGCGGCCGGACATGGCGCTCTTCCTGTTCACGCGGGCGATGCTGGCGGGCGAGCCGATCCCGGTCTTCAACCACGGCAACCACACGCGCGATTTCACCTACGTCGACGACATCGCCGAAGGCGTGATCCGCGCCTCGGACGACGTCGCCACGCCCGACCTCGGCTTCGACGCGGCGCGGCCGGATCCGTCACGCTCCTCGGCGCCGTTCCGGATCTTCAACATCGGCAACAACCAGCCGGTGAAGCTGTCGGCCTATATCGACGCCCTGGAAGAGGCGCTGGGGGTGACGGCCGAGCGCGAGCTGCTGCCGTTACAGCCCGGCGACGTGCCGGACACCTTCGCCGACGTCTCGGCGCTGGAGGCCGCCATCGGCTACCGTCCGTCCACCCCGGTGAAGGAGGGCGTGGCGCGCTTCGTGGAGTGGTACCGGTCCTACTACGGCGTGTAGCCGCGTCACGGGACGCGGGGGGCGGCGACCGGGGCCGGCGCGGCCACGCGCCGGGGTCTACTCGCTGGGCGTCAGGGGCGTCGCGTGGATGCCGGGGCCGCGGCGGCCGATGCGGTCGGCGCTCGCCCAGTCGGGCCACCAGCCGGCCCTCTCCAGGCCGACGACGACCACCACCAGGACGGCGACGCCCACCAGGGCGAATAGGAGCCGGCGCGACGGCCGGCGCCGCGCCCACATCACCATCCGCAGCCACCACAGGTCCATGGCCGTCCCCGCCGGCGCGCCCCCTCAGGCCGCCTTCGCCTCGCGGCGGTAGCGGTGCAGGATCGGCTCGGTGTAGCCCGACGGCTGCGCCGCACCCTCCAGGATCAGCGCCCGCGTGGCGCGGAAGGCGGTGCCGTCGAAGGACGGGGCCATCGGCGTGTAGTTGGCGTCGCCCGCGTTCTGCGCGTCGACCTTCTCGGCCATGCGCCTCAGCGAGGCCTCGACCTCCTCCTCGGTGATCAGCCCGTGCATCAGCCAGTTGGCGAGGAGCTGGGCGGAGATGCGCAGGGTGGCGCGGTCTTCCATCAGGCCGACGTCGTTGATGTCGGGCACCTTGGAGCAGCCGATCCCCTGGTCCACCCAGCGCACCACGTAGCCCAGCATCGACTGGCAGCTGTCGTCGAGCGCGCGCGCGACCGTCTCCGGGTCGAGATTGCGCCCGGCCAGCAGCGGCGGCGTCAGCAGCGTCTCCTGCGAGGCCGGCGCCCGGCCGGCGATCTCGGCCTGGCGCGCGCCCACGTCGACCGCGTGGTAGTGCGTGGCGTGCAGCGTCGCCGCCGTCGGCGAAGGCACCCATGCGGTGTTGGCGCCGGCCGTCGGGTGGCCGATCTTGGCCTCCAGCATCTCCGCCATCTTGTCCGGCTTGGCCCACATGCCCTTGCCGATCTGCCCATGCCCCGGCAGCCCCGCGGTCAGGCCGGCGTCGACGTTGTTGTCCTCGTAGGTGAGGAGCCAGGGGGCCGACTTCATCTCGTCCTTGGGGATCACCGGGCCCGCCTTCATGGCGGTGTGGATCTCGTCGCCGGTGCGGTCGAGGAAGCCGGTGTTGATGAACACCAGGCGGTCCTTCACCTCGGCCATAGCGGCCAGGAGGTTGGCCGAGGTGCGCCGCTCCTCGTCCATCACGCCGAGCTTCACGGTGTTCTCCGGCAGGCCCAGGATCGTCTCGACCCGGGCATAGAGGTCGCGTGCGAAGGCGACCTCGTCCGGGCCGTGCATCTTCGGCTTCACCACGTAGACCGAGCCGGCGCGCGAGTTGCGAAGCCCCTCGGTCTTGGCGAGGTCGTGCATCGCGCAGGCGACGGTCACGGCGGCGTCGAGCATGCCCTCGGGCGTCTCCTCGCCGTCCAGCATGACGGCGTCGGTGGTCATCAGGTGGCCGACATTGCGCACCAGCAGGAGGGCGCGGCCGGGCAGCGTCACCGTCTCGCCCGACGGCGTGCGCACCTCGAGATCCGGGTTGAGGCGGCGCGTCATCGTCTGCCCGCCCTTCTGGAAGGTCTCGGCGAGGTCGCCCTTCATCAGGCCGAGCCAGTTGCGATAGACCAGCACCTTGTCCTCGGCGTCGACCGCGGCGACCGAGTCCTCGCAGTCCTGGATGGCGGTCATCGCCGATTCCATGATCACGTCCGACAGCCCGGCCGGGTGCGAGGCGCCGACCTCGGTCGAGGGGTCGACGGCGAGGATCACGTGCAGCCCGTTGTGCCTCAGCACATAGCGCACCGCCTCGCCCTCGCCGATCGCGCCGACATACTCGACCCCCGCGGCGAACGGCACCGGCGTGCCGCCGACCTCGGCGAGGAGCTCGCGCCGGTCGGCCCGGTAGTGCGTGACCTCGGCGTGCGAGCCCGCCGCCAGCGGCAGCCGCTCGTCGAGGAACTTCGCCGCCCACGCGACCACCTTGGCGCCGCGCTCGGAATCGTAGCGCGAGCCGGCCGCCGCGCCCGGAATGGCGTCGGTGCCGTAGAGCGCGTCGTACAGGCTGCCCCAGCGCGCGTTGGCGGCGTTGAGGGCGAAGCGCGCGTTGGAGACCGGCACCACCAGCTGCGGCCCGGCGATCTCGGCGATCTCGGGGTCGACGTTGCGGGTGGTGACCTCGAAGGGGGCGGGGGCGGGCTTCAGGTAGCCGATCTCGGTCAGGAAGGCGATCTGGGCCGCGGTGTCGTAGGGCTTGCCCTTCTGCGTCTCGTTCCAGGCGTCGATCTCGGCCTGGAGACGGTCGCGCTCGGCCAGCAGCGACCGGTTCCGGGGGGCGAGATCCTTCAAGAGTGCGGCATAGCCGGACCAGAAGGCGTCCGCCGTGACCCCGGTCAGGACCTCGTCCTCGATCAGCCGGGCCAGCGGCTCGGCCACGGTCAGACCATGGCGCTCGACGGTCTCGCTCATCCTCGTCTCCCAATCTCTTGTCGTCGTCCGCCGACTGCGGCGCGGCGTTGCGTGAGGCGTTCTTAGAATAGAACGGTAAGGACGTGAAATACCGGCGCCGAGGCCGAGGCCTAGGGGAGGAGCCGTGGGCTCGAGCCTCGGTGGGCGGGAGCGCCGTCGCGTGTGGTCGTGCGCGGGCGACTGTGCTGGGCTGGGTGGGCGGCGAACGCAGGAAAGGACAGCGGCATGGCGAGCGAGGGCGAGGGCGACGGCGGGCCGAGGATCCTCGGGGTCCTCGGCGGGATGGGGCCGGAGGCGACCATCCTCCTGATGCAGCGGATCCTCGAGGCGACGCCGGCACCCGCCGGACGGCCGCGCGACGATGCCGACCACCTGCCGCTGCTGGTCGACAACAACACCCAGGTGCCCTCGCGCATCCGCCACCTCGTCGAGGGCACCGGCGAGGACCCCGGCCCCACCCTCGCCGCCATGGCCCGGCGGCTCGAGGCGGCCGGCGCCGCCGCGCTGGCGATGCCCTGCAACACCGCCCACGCCTATGCCGGTGCCATCCGCGAGGCGGTGCGCCTCCCCTTCCTCGACATGGTGGCGCTGACGGCCGACGCCGCCGCGCCGCTTCCTGCCGGACCGGCCGGCATCCTGGCCTCGCCGGCGACGCGGATCACCGGGATCTTCGCCGCGGCGTTCGCGGCGCGGGGCCGGGAGGTGATCCATCCGGCCGACGAGGCGGCGATGCTGGGGGCGATCCGGGCGGTGAAGGCCGGGCAGGGGGAGCGGGCGCGCCCGGTGCTCGAGGCGGCCGCCGCCGAACTCGCGGGCGCCGGGGCCGCGGTGCTGATCGTCGGCTGCAGCGAGTTCTCGCTGCTGTCGCGCGGCCTCGCCGCGACGGTCCCGGTCATCGACACGCTCGACGTGCTCGCCGTCGCGGCGGTGCGCTTCGCCCTGGCGCCGCGGCCGCTCCCGGCATGACGGTCCGTCACCTCGAGGCGCCCGCCGCCGCGGCCGCATCGGCGGCGGGCAGCGCCTCGATCCGGCGCGGCACCGCGTCCGTCACCGCCGCGGGGGGCAGCGCGCCACGGCGCAGGGCGCGCTGCCGATCGCCGAGGCGAGGGCGGGAGAAGACGCGAGAGGACGGGGCGGGAAAGGCTCGGGGCCGCTTCGCCGGGCGCCGGCGAACCTGCGTCGCGCGAAGTGCGGCGAGCGAAGTGGAAGGCCGGCGCGGGCCGGGGAAGGGTTCCGCGCCCGCCTCCCACACTTGACGCCTTCCACCGAACGCGGTCCAAACCGCTGGCGTCCCCGTGGCCCGGATCCCGCGGCCGGGAGGGCGTGCCAGACCCTCGGCCGCGCCCGTCCCGGCGCCGCCCCCCGCGGAACCCAAGGTGAGACGTGCCACACTCCCGCTCCCTCAAACGACGCCTCGCCGCCAAGGATCTCTTGTTCGGCTCCTGGAACCAGCTCGGCTATCCGCAGACGACCGAGATCCAGGCCCGCGCCGCCTTCGACTTCTGTGCCATCGACATGGAGCACACCTCCATCGGCACGCACGAGCTGCTCAACTCGATCCAGATCAGCCAGCTCGCCGGCCAGCCCGTCCTGGTGCGCGTCTCCGGCCATGACCCGCTCTACGCCAAGCGCGCGCTGGACGCGGGCGCCGACGGCATCATCTGTCCCATGGTCGAGACCGTCGAGCAGGCCGAGCGGGCGCGCGACAGCGTCTACTACGCGCCGCGCGGCAGCCGTGGCGTCGGCCTCGCCCGCGCGCAAGGCTTCGGCCTCGACTTCGACGGCTACCGCGACGCCAGCGACGACGAGCTGGTGCTGATCGTCCAGATCGAGCACTGGCGCGGCGCGGAAAACCTCGAGAAGATCCTCGACGTCGACGGGGTCGACGGCTTCCTGGTCGGCCCCTACGACCTCTCCGCCTCGTTCGGCAAGCCCGGCAAGTTCGACGATCCGGACGTCGCCGCCGCGCTCAGCCGCATCGGCTCGATCGTCAAGGAGCACGACAAGCCCTCCGGGCTCCACGTCGTCCACCCGGACCGCGAGAACCTGAAGAAACGCGTCGCGGAAGGCTACCGCTTCATCGCCTACGGGACCGACATGCTGCTCTTCGCCAGAGCCGTCGCCGAGACGACGGACCACTTCGCCGAATTGCGCGCGCAGGACCCGGCCGCCTGATGGCTCCCGTCATCGCGATCGTGCCCATGAAGGGGCACTCGGCGCGGGTGCCGAAGAAGAACCTGAAGCCGATGTGCGGGCGCCCGCTCTATCACTGGATCACTAGGACGCTGCTGGCCGCGGACGGCGTCGACCGCGTGGTGATCGAGACCGATGCCGACGAGATCGAGGCGGACGTCGCCGCCAGCTTCCCCCAGATCGAGGTGCTGCGCCGGCCGGTGCACCTCCACGGCGACGACGTCCCGATGAACGCCGTCCTCGACGACGCGATGCGCCAGCTCGAGGCCCGGCTCGATACGGGGGCGGTCTTCCTGCAGTCGCACTCGACCAACCCGCTTCTGAAATCCGCGACCGTGGCCGCGGCGCTGGCGCGCTACCTGGCGCCGGGCGACCACGACAGCCTCTTTGCGGTGACGCGCTGGCAGACGCGCTTCTTCTGGGCCGACGGCCGGCCGGTGAACCACAACCCCGACGAACTCCTGCCGACCCAGGACCTGCCGCCGCTCTACGAGGAGAACTCCAACCTCTACGTCTTCACCCGCGAGAGCTTCGACAAGCGCGGCCACCGCATCGGCACCGCCCCGAAGATGTACGAGATGGAATATATCGAGGCCGTCGATATCGACGAGATCCAGCACTTCGACCTCGCCGAGGCGCTGCTCGAGCGGGCCATCGCCCGCGGCGAGGTGAGCGCCTGATGGCGACGATCCTCACCACCACCTCGTCGTTCAAGGAACGCGACAACGAGACCACCCGCCGTCTCGCCGCGGCCGGGCACCGGATCCTCTTCAGCCCGCTCGGCCGCCGCCTCGGCGAGGACGACGCCGTCGCCCTCTTCGCCGAGCACGACCCGATCGGCATCGTCGCCGGCGTCGAGCCGCTGACCGACCGGGTGATGGCCGCCGCGCCCTCGCTCAAGGCGATCGCCCGCTGCGGCACGGGGCTCGATTCGGTCGACCTCGAGGCCGCCCGGGCGCGCGGCATCGTCGTCTCCAACACGCCCGGCGCGCCGGCGCTGGCGGTCGCCGAGCTGGCCGTCGGCCACATCCTGGGGGCGCTCAGGCGCATCGCCGAGGCCGACCGGCTGATCCGCGAAGGCAACTGGACGGCGCTGTCCGGCGGGCTCCTGGGCGCGCGCACCGTGGGGATCGTCGGCTTCGGGCGCATCGGCCAGCGCGTCGCCGAGCTCGTCACCCCGTTCGGCGGCCGGCTGATCGCCGCCGACCCCTTCGCCGAGGCCAAGGCCGCCGCCAACAAGGGCGTCGAGCTCGTCGCCCTCGACACGCTGCTGGCCGAGGCCGACGTCGTCACCCTCCACGCCGCGCCCGGCACCGTGCGCCTCGGCGCCGAGGAGCTGGCGCGCTGCCGGGCGGGCGCCATCCTCGTCAACACCGCCCGCGGCGACCTCGTCGACGAAGGTGCGCTGCTCGCCGCCCTCCAGGCCGGACGGCTCGCCGGCGCCGCGCTCGACGTCTTCGCCGAGGAGCCCTATGCCGGCCCCCTCGCCGCGCTTCCCGGCGTGACGATGACGGCCCACATGGGGTCTTACGCGGCCGAGAGCCGCTCGCTGCAGGAGCGCGAGGCGCTGGACAACCTTCTCGCCGACCTCGTGCGCATCGGGGCCGTCGCGCCATGACCTCCCGCGACACGACCCCTCGCGACATGAGGAGTGACGACATGACCGCGCCGGGAGAGTTGTCAGCTGTCAACGCGCCGGTCCGCTTCGACGGAATCCGGGCGGTCGTGTTCGATTTCGACGGCGTCGTCGTCGACAGCGTCGACGTCAAGACCGAGGCCTTCGTCGCCCTCTACGCGCCCTACGGCGAAAAGGTCATGGACGCGGTGCGCGCCTATCACCTCGCCCACGGCGGCATGCCCCGCGCCGACAAGCTGCGCCACTGGCAGCGCACGCTGGTGGACGGCCCCGACGACGCGGCGACGATCACCGGCCTCGGCGCCCGCTTCGGCGCCATGGTGAAGGAGAAGGTCATCGCCGCGCCCCAGATCGCCGGCGCCGAAGCCGCCCTCGCCGCATTGTCGGCCCGCCTGCCGCTCCACGTCGCCTCCGCGACGCCGGAGGTGGAGCTGCACGAGATCGTCGCCGCGCGCGGGCTGACGGGCTATTTTCGCAGCGTCCACGGCATCCCGACCACCAAGGTCGACGCGTTGCGCATGCGCCTGGCCGAAGGCCTCGCGCCGGACGAAGTGCTGATGATCGGCGACGCCACCGCCGACCATGCCGCCGCCGCCGCCGTGGGGACGCGGTTTCTCGGCGTCGTCGCCGCGGGGCCCGGCCCCTTCCCGGCCGGAACGCCCCGCGTCGCCGATCTGACGGACCTGCCGGCGATCGTTTCGCAGAGCGCGGCGTGAACGGGACCGCCGCATCGCTCGGGACTCACCAAGGAACAGGGCGGGCGCCTGTTCCTCGGACCCGTCCGTCGCTGAATGAAGCCCTGAGGCGGACGCGGGCGGGGCGCAAGGCACGCTTCGCTCTTCGGCCTTGCACCCCGCCCACGTCCGCCTCCGACCGGGCTTCAGCGACGGACGGCTCCGAGGAACAGGCTGAGGCACCGCCGTGCCGCGGTGCCCCCAGGGCCGCGCCCCGCCGTGCGGGGAGAGAGCCTCGCAGGGTGAGCGCGGCGTGGGGGGAGAGAGAGAAGAGAGACGGGCCGGCGGGGGGGCGGGGATGACGAAGGAGATGACGGGGGGGCCGACGGGGGGGACGACGGGGGGGATGCGCAAAGCCGTCGTCACCGGCGGGTCGGGCTTTCTCGGCAGCCACGTCGCCGACGCCTTCTCCGCCGCCGGCTACGCCGTCGGCGTCTACGACGTGCGGCCCTCGCCCCACCTCGGGGCGGGCCAGACCATGACGACCGGCGACCTCGCCGACGTGGACGCCCTCGCCGCGGCGTTCGAGGGCGCCGACGTCGTCGCCCATTTCGCCGGCATCGCCGACATCGGCGCCGCCAACGTCGACCCGGTGCGGACCGCTCACGTCAACCTCGTCGGCACCGTCAACACGCTGGAGGCGGCCGTGCGCGCCGGGGTGAAGCGCTACCTCTTCGCCTCGACCGTCTACGTCTATTCCGACATGGGCGGCTTCTACCGGGCCTCCAAGCAGGCCTGCGAGGCCTTCGTCGAGACCTTCTCGCAGGAGCGCGGCCTTCCCTTCACCATCCTGCGCTACGGCACCCTCTACGGCCGCCGTTCCGGCGGCACCAACCGCATCCATTCCATGGTGACGTCCGCCATCCGCGACAAGGCGATCGCCTATCCCGGCTCCGGCGAGGCGCTGCGCGACGTCATCCACGCCCGCGACGCCGCCACCCTCACCGTGCGCACCCTCGCCCCCGAATATGCCGACGCCCACCTCCTCATCACCGGCCAGGAGCGCGTGCGGGTGAAGGACATCGCCCGGATGATCGCCGAAATCGTCCCCGGCCCCATCGCCCTCGACTTCAAGGACGGCGAGCCGGAGGGGCACTACATGCTGACCCCCTATTCGTTCGCGCCGCGTCTGTCCAAGAAGCTGGTGCCGACCGAATATATCGACATCGGCCAAGGCCTCTACGACTGCATCCAGGAGGCCTGGGACGCTGCCCACCCGCAGGAGCCCACCTACCTGCCCGGCTCCGGCAAGAGCCGCGACGGCACGTCCTGACGACGCGCCGCCAACCCGAGGACACACCCATGATCACCCGCATCGGCCTCTTCGACGGCACCATCAGGCCCGGCCAGGAGAGCGCCTTCTACGCCTACGTCTGGGAGGAGATGCTCGCCGTGTGGCAGGCCTTCCCGGGCCTGCGCAGCCTCCAGGTGCTGACCGGCGAATCGCCGGAGCTCGGCACCGCCTACCCCCTCGTCACCGTCTTCCAGTTCGACGACGAGGCCGCCCTCGCCGCCGCCCTCGCCTCGCCCGAGCGCCAGCGCTCGCTGGAGAAGACCAAGGGCCTTCTGGAGATGTTCGACGGCCGCGTCGTGCACCAGGTCCTCAAGCCGCTCCCCCGCCCGTGAGCCTTCCGCCCGTGAGCCTTCCGCCCGTGAGCCAAGCCGGGCGCGAAGCCGGTGAGGGCACCTACGTCGTCGTCGACATCGAGGCGGACGGGCCCGACCCGCACCGCAACTCGATGCTGTGCCTGGCCGCCGCCGCCGTCTCGGCGGCCACGCTGCGCGAGGTCGGCGCCTTCACCGTCAACCTCGCCCCGCGCGAAGGCCGCACCACCAACCCCAAGACCCTCGCCTGGTTCGCCGAGGACGCCCCCGAGGCCTGGGCCGCCATCACCCGCGACCCCGTCCCCGCCGGCGAGGCGATGGCCCGCTTCGTCGCCTTCGTGGAAAGCCTGCCGGGGCCGCGGATCTTCGTCGCCCACCCCGTCATCTTCGACGGCTCGTGGGTCGACCATTATCTCGAGCTCTACACCGACGTGCGCCTCTTCGGCCTCGCGGTGCACCGCACCTCGCTGTTCCAGCGCACCGGGCTCGACCTGCCGTCGCTGATCATGGGCGTCACCGGCCGCCCCTTCGACGCCTGTCACCGCGGCCGGATCCCCGAAGAGTGGTTCGGCGACGTCCCCCACACCCACGACGCCCTCGACGACGCGAGGGGCTACGCCAGCGTTCTCGCCCACGTCCTCGCATTGCGCCGCTCCGGTCCGGTCTTAACCCCGCCTTAGCCCTCACGCGCGAAAGGTGGGGTCACGCCGTCGCGACGCGATGGCGCGGATCGCTGTGAACGGGGAGCTTCACCCGCAATGAGTGAGACCGGCGTGACACCCATCGGAACGAACGACCCCGTCGGCTACGACACCATCGCCGGCGACGCCGCCACCTTGAGTGCGCAGATCACCCGCCTGCGGGCGCAGATCTTCGAGCCGGAGATGGTCAAGACGCTGCGCCCCTTCACCAGCGCGGAGGCGGCCAAGCTGCTCGGCGTCACGGATTCCTACCTGCGCCACCTGGCGCGGGCCGGCGAAGGACCGGAGCCGGCCCGCCAGTCCGGCAACCGCCACGCCTACAGCCTCGCCCAGATCGACGAGCTGCGCTCCCTGCTCGCCCGCAAAGGCGGCCCCAAGGCGCGTGTCGTCACCCCCAATCGGCCGCCGCACGAGAGCGCGCAGGTGATCGCCGTCGCCAACTTCAAGGGCGGCTCGGGCAAGACCACGACGACCGTGCACCTCGCCCAGCACCTCGCCATGCGCGGCTTCAAGGTGCTCGCCGTCGACCTCGACCCGCAGGCGTCCCTGTCGAGCCTCTTCGGCTACCAGCCGGAGGCGGACGTCTCCTCCGGCGAGACTCTCTACGGTGCCATCCGCTACGACGACCCGCGGCCCATCACCGAGGTCATCCGTCCCACCTACTTCCCGAACCTCGACCTGGTGCCCGGCAACCTGGAGCTCCACGAGTTCGAGCACGAGACGCCCCGCGCGCTGATGGAGCGCGGCGCCCGCCAGGCCCCGTTCTACAGCCGCGTCGCGACGGCGCTGGCCGCGGTCTCGATGCGCTACGACATCGTCGTCATCGACTGCCCGCCCCAGCTCGGCTTCCTGACGCTGGGCGCCCTGTGCGCGGCCACCGGCGTCCTCGTCACGGTGCATCCGCAGATGCTGGACATCGCCTCGATGAGCCAGTTCCTCAACATGACGGCCGACCTGATGGACGTGGTGCGCCGCGCCGGCGCCGACGTCGAGCTCGACTTCTTCCGTTACGTCCTGACCCGCTACGAGCCCAAGGACGGGCCGCAGGCGCAGGTCGCCGGCTTCCTGCGCTCGCTGTTCGGCGAGCGGGTGCTGACCAACGCCATGGTGAAGTCGACCGCGCTCGCCGACGCCGGCCTGTCCAAGCAGACCCTCTACGAGGTCGGCCGCGAGGGGATGACGCGCTCCACCTACGACCGGGCGCTCGAGAGCCTCGACGCCGTCAACGGCGAGATCGAGGCGCTGATCCGCGCGGTGTGGGATGCCAGGAGCGTACCGGCGCAGGCGGCCGAGTGAGGGCGTCGACGGCTGACGACCGGGGCCGCCTCGGTGCAGAGTTGTCAGCTGTCAACTCGGGCCGCCGGGACAGGTGAGGCGGGCGACAAGGGGGAGTGAGGCGATGACCAAGCGGCGCGCGGCGATGGAGCGGCTTCTCAGCGTGGAGCCGATCGCGGCCAACCCGGGCGGCGGCAATCCCGGTGCGAATTCGGGCGGCGTGAACCCGGGGGGCGATCCGGGCGCGCCCGCCGGCACGAAGGCCGCGCCCGGCGGCGGCGAGGCGAGATCCCGCCCCGCACCCCCCACCCGCTCGGGCGCGGTGCGCACCATGGGTCTCGCGCTCGACCGCATCACCGACCCCGCCGCGACGCGCGAGGCCGTCATCGAGCTCGACACCGCGCTGCTCGACCCGTCCTTCGTGCGCGACCGGCTCGACGAGGCCGAGCCCGAAGGCGCCGAGGACCCCGCCGATCTCGACCCGACCGGCCTTGCCGCCCTCGCCCAGAGCATCGCCGAAGGCGGGCAGGCGGTGCCGATCCTGGTGCGCCCGCACCCCGCGATCGACGGCCGTTACCAGATCGCCTACGGCCACCGCCGCTGGCTCGCCTGCAAGGCGCTGGGCCGCCCGGTGCGCGCGATCGTGCGCAGGCTCGACGACGAGGCGCTGGTGCTCGCCCAGGGCCGCGAGAACAACGCCCGGCGCGACCTCACCTTCATCGAGCGGGCGCAGTTCGCCGCCGCCCTCGTCGCCCGCGGCATGGCCCGTCCGACCGTCGGCAAGGCGATCGGGGTGGACAAGTCCGAGCTCGCCCGCTTGCTCGCCGTCGCCAACGGCCTGCCCGAGGGCCTCGCGCCGCTGATCGGCCGCGCGCCCAAGGCGGGGCGGCCGCGCTGGTTGCGTCTCGTCGAGCTGTGCCGCAGCGAGGGAGACGACGCCGCCTTCACCGCCGCCGCCGCCGCCGCGCCGCTGCCGACCGACGACCGCTTCAAGACCGTCTTCGACGCGCTCACCATGCGCCGCAATGCCGCCCGCGCGCTGGAGACGCCGCCCCCGCCGCCGCAGCCCGAGGGCGCGCCGATGACGGTCGCGCGGGGCCCCGGCCGCACCGTCATCACGATCGACAGCCGCAAGGCGCCGGACTTCGCCGCCTATGTCGAGGAGCGCCTCGCGGCGCTCTACCGGGAGTTCTGCGACGGCAAAAGGTGAGGCCGGGGTCGCCGGCCTCCTGCACAGCCGCCCGTCATGCGCCATCCGTCATGCGCCGCCCGCGCGGCGATGCAGCGCCTGCTGGATCGCGTTGCCGAGGTGGGCGGACGGATCGCTCCCGACCCAGCGCTGTCCGTCGTCCTTCAGCACCGAGATCAGACGTGGCCGGTCCTCCAGCCACATCCGGTGCCCGATCTCGGCCCGCGCCCGCGCGCCCTGCGACAGGCGCTCGGCGGTCTGCGCGGTGAGGGCCGGAAGGTCCGTCGGCCGCTTCGGGTCGAACAGGATGCCGCTCGCCAGGTGCCCGATCGTCTCGTTCGCCGGCGCCACGTCAGGCGCCACCACGATCTGTCCCCGCCCCATGGCGCGGCGGGTCGCGTGGTCGATCCCCGGCGCCAGCCCAAAGGCGGGCGAGGCGAACACGAAGTGCGCCTCGGCTTCGATCTCGGCCGGGCTCTCGCCCTCGCCCTCGTTGCCGCCCTCGGAGGCCGCGGTCCGGGGGGGCGCCGGCAGCGCCGCCGGATCGGCGATCGCCAGGTTCGGGATCGTCAGGTCCGGAATCGCCAGGTGGCGGCACTGCTGGGCGACGATCCCCCGCGTCGGCATCCCGGCCCGGGGCCCGTGCGTCGCGCCTCGGCCCGGTTCGGCGTCGACGAAGACCGCGCGCCAGGCCTCGGGAGCGAAGTCGCGGGCCGGCACGGCGCCGGCCGGCTGCGGCCAGTGGTCGAAGTAGGCCGAGCGGCACTCGTGCGCCTGCAGCGCCTCGTGCTGCCGCCGGGAGAACGACACGAACCGCGCCGCTCCGGCGAACTGCTGCCAGTAGGTCCCCGCGCGCGGCGCCATCGAGGGTACGATCACCGCCCGCCGCAGGCCGATGGCCAGCAACCCCGCGGCGACCGCCTCGGTGCGCCAGAAGAGGGCGAGGTCGGCCGGCTCCGCCAGCCCCAGCCGCAGCGCCTCGGCGAGCGGCGCGGCCGGGTCCACGGCGACCCGCGTCACCTCGCCCATCTCTTCCAGAACCTCGGCGAGCACGTTGCGGTCGCCCGTGCCGGCGAGCGGCTCCACGCTCAGGATCTTCATGCCGCGCTCTCCGTCGTGGTGGCGGCCGCGAGGCCCGCCCGAGCCTCCTCCCCGGCCCCGGCCGGCGCCACCACCACCAGCCGTTCCAGCCCCAGCCCCAGCATGCGCGGGTCGCCCGGCGGCTGCGCCAGCGCCGACACCGCCAGCACCAGCTCGTTGACGTCGCCGCTCCGCCACACGTCGGCGACCGGCACGCGCACCTCGCCCCGCCGCACCAGCGGCGCGCTGGCGACGACGGCGCCGTTGAGCTCGATCGTCAGCGTCTGCGTCTCGTCCAGGAACGGGTTTTCGCGCACCATCAGCACGAGCGCCTCCGCCGGCCCTTCGGCCCGGAAGACGATGTCCGCCCGCTCCGAGAGCGACCACACGTGCGTCTCCTCCAGGCCCGCCCAGCCGTGCGCCAGGAGCTTGGCGCTGGCCGCGCTGCGGCTGGAGAAGTGCGTCTCGCCCGGCCCCAGCAGCGGCGGCTCGCGCTTGGCGAGCGTCTCGAAGCGGAAGCGCCGCAGGGCGAGCGAGACGTAGCGCTCCGCCGGCACCGTCTCCGCCGGGCTCCCCGCCTCGGCGCTCGCTCCCGCGGCCGCCCCCCCGCCTTCACCGGGCGGCACCGCGACGGACCGCACCTCGCCGTGGCGCGGCAGGCAGTCGACCACGGTCCCCGGGGCCAGCGGCTGCGCCAGCGTCAACGTCAGCGCGAACGGCCCCCGCGGCACCCCCTGCATCGCGACCACCTTGCCCGCGACGCGCAGCTCCAGGCTCTGGTCGGCGAGGTCGTTGTGCCCCTCCAGGACGAGGGTGTGCGCGCGCCCGCCGCTCGGCGTCGCCAGGCGAAAGCCCTCGCCGGCGCACCAGGCGAGCGGGGGCTCGGCGGCCGGTGCGCCGTTGGCGTGCGGCGGGCGAGGCGGCCGAGGCGGGCGCGCCAGCACACCGTCCACGATCGCCCCGTTCATCGGGCTGGTGGACGGGAAAGGCGGCGCCCCGCCGCCCGGATAGAAGTGGTCGTCGATCGCGTCCGGGTCCTGCGAGTGGCGCCGGTAGAGGGCGCAGAACTCCATCCGGCAGCGCGCATGGCGGCGGATCGACATGCCGCCGCCGGCGTAGAGCGAGACGATCTCGTCGATATATTGCATGCGCGCGCCGCGGTCGTAGGCGGTCAGCAGGAAGGCGTGGTCGGCGCAGATCTCGTAGGCGGTGTCGTAGCCGTGCGCCTCGAGCAGCGAGGCGCGCGTGAAGGTCGCCTGATGGCCGGGGATCTTCGCCAGCCACGCCTCGCAGACGTCCCCGCGCCGCAGCGTCTCGCGCAGCGCCGCATAGTCGGCCGAGCGCGCCAGCGTGTGCCGCCCGCCGTCGACGTAGAGGTGGTCGCCGTAGAGGATGTCCGGATCGCCGACGCGCCGCGCCCAGATCGTCGACAGCGTGCTGCGGGCGTGGAACCGGTCGCCCGCATTCATGAAGAGCACATACTCGTTGGAGGCCATCTGCGCGGCCTCGTTCATGGCGTAGAAGATGCCCGCGTCGAAGGTGGTGGCGACCTTGTCGATCTCTCCGGCGTAGCGGGCGAGGACCTCGGGAGTGCGGTCCCAGCTGGTACCGTCGACGACGATCGTCTCGACGTCCGCGAAGTCCTGCTGCAGGACGCTCTCGAGAGTCGCCGGCAGCAGGTCCGCCGCGTTCAGCGCGACGGTGATGATGGTGAAACTCATGGCCCCCCTCGATCAACGCCGCCGCCCCCCGGCCGCGAACATTGCTTGAGCGATTTATAAATCACCTTTTGCCTACGTCGTAGGCCGTCGCATCCGCCAAGGCCAGCGCCCCATCCCTCCTCGCGCCCATCCCTTTTCGTGCTGCGTCCCTCCGGACCGGCGCGCAGAGGGGGCCGTCGCGGGGCGTCCTTCGGATCCGCCACGGACATCGAGACACGCCGGGCATCGGGACACGCCGGGCACCAACCGGTGCGGCCGCTCGGCTCTTGGCCGGGACGCGCGGCCTCATATATAAGAATTGGTCTAATTAAAATATTCGAGGTCGGCTCGCATGAGTGGCGCCACCGTCTTCGCCCTGGCGCTCCTGACCGCCCTCGCGACCGGGCTCGGCGCCCTGCCGTTCGCGCTCGTGACCGGGATCGCCCGGCACCGGCTGGGGCTGGCCGACGCTCTCGCCGCGGGGCTGATGCTGGCCGCCAGCGTGGTCCTTCTCCTGGAGGGCTTCCCGCACGGGGCCGGCTTCACCGCGGCGGGCGCAGCCACGGGCGTCCTCGCCGTCCTCCTCACCCGGCGCCTTCTGGCCCGCCACGATCATCTCGAGGTCGGCGCGCTGCACGGCGCCGACGCGCGCCGCGCCGTCCTCATCGTCGGGGTGATGACGGCGCACTCCTTCGCCGAGGGCATCGGCGTCGGCGTCGCCTATGGCGGCGGCGAGGCGCTGGGTCTCTTCGTCACCGCCGCGATCGCGCTGCAGAACGTGCCGGAGGGGCTGGCCATCGCCCTCGTCCTGGTGCCCTCGGGGGTCTCGGTGGGGCGCGCGGCGGGGTGGGCCGTGGTGTCGAGCCTGCCGCAGCCGCTGTTCGCGGTGCCGGCCTTCCTGGCGGTCGAGGCGTTCGCCCAGGCGCTCCCCTTCGGCCTCGGCTTCGCCGCCGGGGCGATGGTGGCGATGGCCCTCGCCGACCTCCTGGTCGACGCGGTTCGCCTGTCCGGATGGCGTGCCGCCCCGGTCTGCCTCGCGGCGACGGGCATGGGCCTGGCGGTCGATTTCGCGCTCGTCCCCTGACCCCGGCCCTGACCCTGCCCCCGACCCGGCCCTGGCCCCGACCCGGCCCTGGCCCCGACCCCTCGCGCGGAGGGCGGCCGAATTCCATCTGACCACCGCCGGCCTAGTATGTTAGGGCTGGTGCACATCGTTTTCGTGGAGGAGCCCCGCGTGTCACAACCGACAAGCCCCGAGTATTCGCTGGCCGGAAAGCGCGTCTGGGTGGCCGGGCATCGCGGCATGGTCGGCGGGGCGATCGTGCGCCAGCTGCAGGAGCGCGACGTCGCCGTGCTGACCGCCTCGCGCACCGAGTGCGACCTGCGCGACGCCGCCGCCGTCGCCCGTTGGATGGAGGCCAACCGGCCCGACGCCGTGGTGATCGCCGCCGCCAAGGTGGGCGGGATCCTCGCCAACGACACCTACCCGGTCGATTTCCTGCAGGACAACCTGCTGATCCAGACCAACATCATCAAGTCCGCCTTCGACACCAAGGTCGAGAAGCTCCTGTTCCTCGGCTCGTCCTGCATCTACCCCAAGTTCGCCGACCAGCCGATCACCGAGGACAGCCTGCTGACCGGCCCGCTGGAGCCGACCAACGAGTGGTACGCGATCGCCAAGATCGCCGGCATCAAGCTCGCCCAGGCCTACCAGAAGCAGTATGGCTGCCGGTACATCTCGGCGATGCCGACCAACCTTTACGGACCGGGCGACAACTTCGACCTCTCCTCCAGCCACGTCATCCCGGCGCTGATGAGGAAGGCCCACCAGGCCAAGGTCGACGGGGCGCCCGGCTTCGAGGTGTGGGGCTCGGGCACCCCCCGGCGCGAGTTCCTGCACGTCGACGATCTCGCCCGCGGCTGCGTCTTCCTGCTGGAGCACTACGAGGGCTTCGAGCACGTCAACATCGGCTCCGGCACGGACCTGCCGATCAGGGACCTGGCGCTGGAGATCGCCCGCGTCGTCGGCTGCGGCGAGGATCTCACCTTCGACCGCTCCAAGCCCGACGGCACCCCGCGCAAGCTGATGTCGGGCGACCGGATCGCCGCGCTCGGCTGGGCCCCGCAGATCTCCCTCGCCGAGGGCCTCGCCTCGACCTATCGATGGTTCCTGGAGAACGCCGACGCCCTGCCGCAGCGCACCACCGAAATGGCGCGCTGAGACCCGAAGCGCCCGCCGGCGGTCGAGTGGCGGTCGAGACGTGGCGGTCGATATGGGGCCGGGGAAGTTGTCAGCTGACAACTCGCAGCGTCAGCCGCGGCGCCCGGCCACCTTCGACAGCGCCTCGATCACGTCCTCGGCCGAGTAGGGCTTCTTGACCGAGAGCGTGCCCGGCCGCGCCTCGGCCGGCAGGTCCAGCGTCTCGCCGTAGCCCGTCACGAACACGTACGGCACGCCCTTGGCGTTGAGCGGGTCGATCAGCGCGAAGCTCGTCTCGCCGCCCAGGTTCACGTCCAGCATCGCGACGTCGATCGTCTCCTCGGCGACGATGCGCATCGCGTCGGCGAGGCTCATCGCGGTGAAGACGTTGCCCAGCCCCCTCTCCAGGAGCAGCTGCTCGGCGTCGAGCGCCATGATCATGTTGTCCTCCACCAGGAGGGCGGTCATCCCGGCGAGGCCCTCCGGCGCGGGCGTCGCCGGCAGCGGCGCGGGCGCCGGCGCGGCGTTCGAGGTGCCCATCGAGATCACCTTCCCCGGCAGCACGAAGCGCGCCTCCAGCCCCTTCAGCCGCCAGTTGAGGCTGGCCTCGCCGCCCAGCTCGTGCGGGATCGAGCGTTCGATGATGGTCGAGCCGAAGCCGCGCCGCGTCGGCGCCTGGACCGGCGGCCCGCCGCTCTCGCGCCAGTCGATGACGCAGCAGGAGCGCTCGTCGATCGCCCAGTCGACATGGACGACGCCGGTGGAATCGGACAGCGCACCGTACTTGGCCGAGTTCGTGACCATCTCGTGCATCACCAAGGCGAGCGTGGAGAAGGCCTCGGCGTTGACGAGGACCGGCGGTCCCGACAGCTCCACCCGCCCGGCCTTCTCGCCGACATAGGCCTCCGCCTCGGTGCGCACGAGGCCCTCCAGGCTCTGCGCCGCGAACGAGGCGTCGGTGATCTGGTCGTGCGCGCGCGCCAGCGCCTGGATGCGTCCGCCGATGATCTGCGCGAAGTCGTTCACCGAGGTGGCGCTGCCGCGGCTCTGCAGCACCACGGCGCGGATCACCGCCAGGATGTTGCGCACCCGGTGATTGAGCTCGGCGATCAGGAGCTCCTGGCGCTGCGAGGCGACCTCCCTGAGCCGCTCGTTCTCCTCGTTGAAGCGCAAGAGCACTTCCATGATCGCCACGCGCAGCGCCTCGGCCGACTTCTGCTCCGACACGCTCCACGCCGCGGACTTGCCGCGCACCGTCTCCTGCCACGCCTCGAAGCTCTTGCGCGGCGAGAGGCGCGGCCCGTTGGGCCCGAACGTGGTCTCCTTGTGCGACGGGTCGCCCGCCCAGGTGACGGTGCGGGCGATCTCGCGGCGGAAGAAGATCAGGTAGTCCCGCGGCGTGCGCGAGATCGGCACCGCGATCAGCCCGGCCGCCCGGTCGACGAACTCCGCCGCCTTGGGATAGACCGCCGACAGCTCGTCCGTGACGTAGACCCGGCTCGCCGCCGCGCGGTTGAGGAAGCGCGCCAGGCCCGGCATGTCGTCGGGGAAGGGGCAGGTGCCGACGGTGCGCACCCGCCCCTCCGACCACACCGCGAACCCGTCCGAGGGGATCATCTCGCGAAAGTCGGAGGCGAAGTTGATGAGCTGGTCGGGCGAGGGCGAGGTCGAGACCAGCCGCCCCACCACGCGGTCGTGCAGGTCCCGCGCCGCCTCCTCGGTCTGGCGCATCTCCTTGGCGAGGCGCCCCTCGATGACGAGGGCGACGATCTGCCCGAAGAGCTCCAGCACCGAGCGCAGCTCCATCGAGAGCCGCCGCGGCGCGTAGTGGTGCAGCGCGAAGAGGCCCCACAATTCGCCGCCGATCACGATCGAGATCGAGAACGAGGCGCCGACGCCCATGTTGGTGAGATACTCGATGTGGATCGGCGACACCGCCCGCGTCACCGACAGCGAGAGGTCCAGCACCGTCCCGTCCGGGTCGATCCCCGGCACGACCGGCACCGTCTCGCCGCCGACGTCGGCGATGATGCGGGTGCGGTTCTTGACGTAGAGCCGGCGCGCCTGGGTGGGGATGTCGCTCGCCGGATAGTTGAGGCCGAGGAAGGGCTCGATGCCGCGCCGCGCCGCCTCGGCGACGACCGCGCCCGAGCCGTCGGGGGCGAAGCGGTAGAGCATTACCCGGTCGAACCCGGTGACGGCGCGCAGCTGGCGCACCGCCTCGGTGGTGAGCGCCTCCAGCGAGATGCAGCGCTCGATGCGCCCGATCATCGTCTTGACCAGCGTGCCGGAGCTCGCCGCCGACATCGTGCACGGCTCGGCCTCCACCACGATGGAGTGGCGCACGATGTGGATCGCGAGGTCGAAGCGGCGGCCGTCGTTGAAGAGGTCGATGCCGAAGATGCGCTCCGAACCCTCGCCGGGGCTGAGGCCCTGCAGGCGGTCGCGGATGTCGTGCACGCTGGAGGGGGGCAGCAGCTCGGTGAGCGGCAGGCCGAGGCAGTCGTCCGCCGAGCGCCCGGCGATCTCGCCGATGTTGGCCGAGACGTGCTGGACCAGCCAGTCCATGGAGACGGCGAAGAGGTAGCCGAACGGCTGGATCCGCCCCAGCAGGTGGATCGGCTCCCGGTCGCAGTTCGACAGATCGACGGAGAAGGCCTCTGCGTCGTTCTTCGGGGCGTCGTTCTTCGGGGCGCCGTCCGGAGCGTCGCTCGTCATGGCGCGGGGCCGTCGGTCAGTGCGCTTGCCCTTTCGAATAGCTTGAAGGCAGCGTGTGCCGCGGCCGCCGTCCGCTCGACGTCGCAGGGGTCGAGGCGTGCGCTCAAGGCGTCGAACGCGGCAAAGACAGGCCCGGAGGCCGCGGCAGCTGCCGTCAAGTAGGCGATGGCCGGTTCGCTCCCATCCTGCCGCCGGCTCCATCCTTTCAGGATCATGCGGGCGCCGAGCCTCGAACCGTCTAGGACATAGACAACCCCGGTCGCCTCTGGAAGCCCTCGCCCGAGGCCCGCGAGGCACGCCTCCAGCGGCTCGCGGGCCAGCCGCGCGAGCCCCGCCGCCGCCACGTCGCTCGCCAGCTCCGCCGCCAGCGGTCGGCGCAGGGCCGCCACCTCCGCCGGCACGAGCGAGGCGTCCCCCGCGCCGGCGCCGGCCAGCCAGCCCTCCAGGACGGCGTGGCACGCCTCGTTCATGCGCAGGAAGGCCCGGTAGGCCTGCCGCTCGGCCGGGTCGGTGAGCGCGGCGAAGCGCTGGTCGAGCGTGCCGTGCGCCTCGGCCGTCGCGCCGCGCAGCCGGCGCCGCAACGCTCCGGGGTCGACCGGTGCGGGGCGGGGCGCGGAGCAGGGGGCGAGAAGGGTGGGATGGAACATGCCTGACCTATCGACCCGCCCGAACTCGTGCGGCGGGAACCATGAGAATAGAAGACGATACCTCTTCGCGTCATCAAGGGGTGCGGTTCGCGCGTCCTCGTCGCATGTCCCCCCGTCACATGTCCCCGTCGCACGTTCCCTTCACATGTCCACATCGGGGGCCGCCCGCGTGCCCGCTCGCATGTCCGCCTGCGGGTCTGCCACGCGGATCGGGCGCAGGTCCACCACGCGCTCGCCGCATGGCTTCCCGGCCGCGGATCGTCCGGGACCCGGCGGACCGCCCTTGCGGGCGGGTCAGCGCTGGTCCCAGCCGCCGAGCTGGCGCGTCTTCCTGGCGTCCGCCGCGGCCGCCGGCGCGTCGCCGGCGAGGCGCAGGGTGCGCTCCAGCAGCACCTCGTAGATCGGCCGCCCGCCGAGCCGGTCGGCGACGAGGTTGGCGAACAGGCACGTCACGATCGCCGGCACGAAGGCGCCATAGTCGCCCGTCAGCTCGGCGATCAGCACCACCCCGACCAGCGGCGCGCGCACCGTCGCCGAGAACAGCCCCCCCATCGCCGCCACCGCGAACGCCGGCAGCGCCCCCGGCGGCAGCGTCACGCCGAGGTCGAGCACCAGCCCGTAGAGCAGCCCGATCGCCGTCGCCAGCGCCAGGATGGGGGCGAAGATGCCCCCCGGTGCCCCGGTCGCGTAACTCGCCATCGTCATGACGAAGCGCACCAGCACGACGATCGCGAGCGTCGTCAGCGGCAGGTTCTCGCGCATCAGCGAGACGGCGAGCGTCTCCCCGCCCATCGTCGCCTCCGGCAGCACCATGAGGAGGACGCCCACGGCAAAGCCCACGACCGCCGGCACGAGGTAGAACGACACATGTCGGCCGACGCCGAGCGCGGCGTCCATCGACCAGACCAGCACGCGGTTGAAGACGACGCCGACGACCCCCAGCAGCACCCCCAGCCCGGCGAAGGCCGGCAGCAGCCCCAGCGGCATCTGCGGCACGTCCACCAGCATGAAGGGCTGGCGGCCGGTCATCGCCTCGGTGACGACGCCGCTGGCGACCGCGGCCAGCATCACGCCGGAGTAGGTCTTGACGCAGTAGGGGAACTGCCGCCGGGTCTCCTCGATGACGAAGAGGATGGAGGCGAGCGGCGCGCTGAAGGCCGCGGCCAGCCCCGCCGCCGCGCCCGCCGCCAGCAGGCCGCGGCCGTCGCGCCCGCGCACCCCGAAGGTCTCCGACGCGGCCGCCGCGATCGACGAGCCCATGTGGATCGTCGGCCCCTCCCGCCCGGCGACGAGGCCCGAACCCAGCGCCAGCAGCCCGCCGAAGAACTTCACCGGCAGGATGCGGCGCCAGCGCACCGGGCGCCGGCCCTCCATCGCGCCCTCGATCTCCTGCACGCCCGAGCCGCCCGCCTCCGGCGCGAAGGCGCGCACGATCATCACCGACAGCACCACCAGGACGGCCGCGATCAGCCCCGCCGCCAGGACGGCGACCCCGCCGGAGGCCCCGAGGTCGACATGCCCGGCCCCGCCCAGGAGGCGCTGCAGCGCCCGCGGTCCGGCGAGCAGCGCGTCGATCCCGGCGCCGACGAGGCTCAGCCCCTGCGGCCAGGCGATGCCGTCGTCGAGGGCGCGCTGCAGCGCCGCCGGCCAGCGCAGCGCCGCGTCGACGGCGACGTGCAGCAGCGTGCCGATGACGCCGGTGATGGCCCCGACGAGGACGGCGAGGACATAAAAAGGCAGATCGCCGCTCGGGCTCGGCTCGGCCTCGTGCGAAGGGGTCGGCTCCATCTCGTCGCCTGTGATTGCCCGTCGTCGTGTCGGGAGAAGGGCTGCGCGGCCGGCAGCGGAAGGGTGTTCCCCTGGCTACACCGGCGCCCGAGCCTCCGGCAACGGCCCTCCCGGCCGCGCCTGTGCGGTCGGCGCGCTCACAGCAGCGGCGCCAGCAGCCGCGTCGCCGGGGCCAGCATGCGCACGACCGGCGAGAAGGCCGCATAACCCTCCTCGTTGACGAGCTTGCTGCGGGCGAAGTCGGCCTCCAGCATCGCCGCCGTCTCGGTGGCGAAGTCCATGTCGAAGAGGATCGCCGTGTTCTCGAAGTTGAGGTGCAGCGAGCGGTTGTCGAAGTTCACCGTGCCGATCGCCGACACGTGGTCGTCCACCAGCATCACCTTCTGGTGCATGAACCCGGCCTGGTAGCGGTAGAGCTTCACCCCCGCCCGGGTGATCTCGTCGGCATAGGCGAAGCCGGCCAGCCAGACGATGGTGTGGTCGGGCCGGTCGGGGATCATCACCCGCACGTCCACCCCCTTCAGCGCCGCCAGCTTCAGCGCCGACAGGACGTCGAGGTCCGGCACGAAGTAGGGCGTCGTCAGCCACAGCCGGCTCGTGGCCGAGACGATGAGGTGCATCAGCGTCAGCGAGCAGGCCGGCAGCGTGTCGGCCGGCCCGGTGGGGAGCATCAGCACCGGGGTCGTCAGCTCGTCCTCGGGCGAAGGCGGGGCGGCCTCGCGGGCGCACGGCGCCCCCCCCGCCCACAGCCAGTCGACGTCGAAGGCCGCCTGCGCCACGTGCGCGGCCGGCCCGGTGATCTCCACGGCCGTGTCGCGCCAGTCGCCGAAGGCGGGGTCGAGGCCGAGATATTCGTCCGCAACGTTCGGGCCGCCGACGATCGCGATGCGCCCGTCCGCGGCCACCAGCTTGCGGTGGTTGCGGTAGTTGAGCCGCAGCATCTTCGGCAGGCGGCGGATGAGGTGGAACTCCTGCACCCCGACGCCCGCCTCGCGCAGCCCGTCCCAGTAGGTACCCGGCACGTTGCGGGCGCCGATGCCGTCGTAGATGACACGCACGTCGACACCCTCGCGGGCGCGGCGCACCAGCGCCTCGTGCAGGCGCCGGCCGAGCCCGTCGTCGCGGAAGATGTAGAACTGCACGACGATGTGGCGCTTGGCGGCGGCGATGAGGTCGAACACCGCCTCGAACACCTGGTCGCCGTCGATCAGGAGCCGCGGCGGCCCCGAATAGAGGATCGGCGTCGGCGCGAAGCGCTCCAGCACGCGCCAGGTGGGCGAGACCGGGGCGATCGCCTCGTCCGGGATCGCCCCGGCGAAGAGGCCGGCATAGGCGTCGGCGCGCAGCGTGGCCTGGTCGTTCTCGAAGGCGCCGGGGCGCGGCGGGCCGATGAAGAGGTAGGCCGGCAGCGCGATCCACGGCATCATGATGAGCGCGATCGCCCAGGCGACGGCCCCTTGCGCGGTATGGGCGTGCTGCGCGGCCTTGATGGCGGCGACCACCCCGGCGAGCACCGCCGCGGCGTGGAGGGCGGCGACGAGCCCGCCCCAGAAGACGAGGCTCATGCGGCCCCCGTCGCCACGGCCGCGACGGCGGCGAGGATCGAGCCTTTCACCTTCAGGTCGGCCCACAGCGGCAGGTGGTCCGAGGCGCGGCGGGCCGCGCCCTCGCGCAGCACGCCCTGCTCCAGCACCTCGACGTCCTCGCTGACGGCGAGGCGGTCGAGCGCGGCGACGGGGCGGGTGGCGTGGAAGGTCGGCTGCGGCGGTACGAGGTGGTAGCGCTCGGCGAACACGGCGATGCACCCGGTCGCCTGCTGCCAGTTGTTCATGTCGCCCATGATGACGGTCGGGCGTGGCTCCAGCTCGCCGAGCGCGGCGACGATGCGGTGCGCCTGACGCACGCGCATGCCCCCCGTCAGCCCGAGGTGGGCGCCGACGACGCGCAGCCGCTGGCCGTTCACCACCAGGTCCGCCGCGACGGCGCCGCGCGGCTCCAGGGTGGGCAGCTCGATGCGGTGCGTCGCCTCGATCTCCACCCCCTCGCGCACCAGGATGGCGTTGCCGTGCCAGCCGATGCCGCCGTCGTGCAAGGCGAGGGGGGCGGGGGTCCACGCGGTGTCGGTGAGGTGGGCGTGGGAGAGGGCGGCGAGGCGCTTGCCGAAGCGCTTGTCGGCCTCCTGCAGGGCGACGACGTCGGCGCCGAGGTCGTCGATCACGCCGATGACGCGCTCGGGCTTGCGCCGCCAGTCGAGCCCGACGCACTTGCGAATATTGTAGGTGGCGACCCGAAGGCGCATCCGCCGTCCCTCCATGCTGGAGGAGAGATGTGGCGCGTTCGTCGCCCGCCGCCAGCGCTGCGCGGTCCGGGCGGTCCGAAACGCGCCGTCCTCGCCCGGGGGCGGGCCGTCCGTCCCGCCGGCCCACATCCAGGGGCGCCGCCCCGGTCTCGCCGTCCTCGCGTGGTTATGCGGCAGGGCCATTTTCGTTTGCATCGCCGGCATCGTGGCGGCGGGCGCCGTCGTCCATCAGGTCGATCAGGGTGATGGCGTCGTAGGTGTCGAGCACGGCGCGGATGCCGGCGCCCAGTGCGCTATCGAGACGCATGTCGGCGTCGCGGGTACGGGCCTCGCGGGGGTCGTCGGAGGCCCGCATCATGGAGGCGGGGGCGCATTCGCGGAAGCGCGGCTCGAACATGCGGATGACGGAGCCGACGGTAATCCGGTGCGGATCGCGGGCGAGGCGGATGCCCCCGCCGCGGCCGCGCGTGGAGGCGATGATCCCCTCTTTCGTGGCGATCTTCAGGAGCTTGTAGATGGTGTACTCGGTCAGGTCCGTGTCGGCCGCGATCGCGCTCACCTGCACAAGATCTGGGTGTCGTTCCGCACAATATGTGAGGACTTGAAGTGCGTAACGAGTCTGATCCGTGAACCGCATCCACGGCATCTATCCTTAGAATTTGTCCAAATCAATATGGACCAATAGCAAACGGGTCGCCTTGCGCTCGGCACTTGTCTCGAATAGTCAACTTTGCCGCGCGCCCCGCACGCCCACTGGACACCCATCGCCCCGGCGCAGCGGGGGTTCCTCTTGCACGGACGACCATCATGTCTTTCCCGTTTTCCGTTCGACTGGCGGCCGTTTGTCTTGCCCTTTCGGCCTTCGCCCCGGCTCTGATCGCGCCGCGCCCGGCGCTGGCGCAGGACACGCAAGTCACCGCCACCTCGAGCGACGCCACCTCGACCGACGCCGCTTCGAGCGACGCCGTGCCGTCGGAGGCCGCCCGGCCCGCCCTCGCCCTCGCCCTCAACAGCCTGGCGCCGAGCGGGGAGGCTTGCCGCCTCTCCTTCGTGGTGCGCAACGACATGGGCGCCGAGATCGAGGATCTCGGCCTGGAGCTGGCCGTCTTCGGCAGCGACGGCGGGCTGTCGCAGTTGCTGCGCTTCAGCTTCGGCATGCTGCTCGAAGGCAAGACCCGCGTGAAGCAGTTCGACCTCGCCGAGACGCCGTGCGAGGAGATCGGCCGCGTGCTCGTCAACGACGTGGTGCGCTGCGAGGGCGGCGAGCTGACCGCGCTGGCGTGCCTGCGCGCACTGTCGGCCCGGTCGGACGCCGACATCGCGTTCGGGCTTTAACCGATGGAGGCGATCATGGGCCGGATCCTCGACACGCTGGGGGCTACGGAGTTCGGCGGCATCATCGACGTGCTCGCGCTCGGCGGGCCCGTGGTGGCGCTCCTGTTGGTGCTGTCGGTGGTGGCGGTCGCGGTGGCGATCGCCAAGGCGGTGCAGTTCGCCGGCGCCGGCATCGGCCGCCACGGCCGGGCCCGCGAGGCGATCCGGCTCTATGCGCGCGGCGACGTCGGCGGGGCGCTCAAGCGCGCGTCCGGCACGCTGAGCGCGGCGGTGGTGCGCTTCGCAATCGACGCGGCGGAGCGGCAGGACCCGGCCGCGGCGCGCGACGGCACCGAGAGCTACGCGGTGCTGCGCCTGCACCAGCTCAAGCGCTATACCGGCCTGCTCGACACGATCGCGCAGATCTCGCCGCTGCTGGGCCTCTTCGGCACCGTGCTGGGCATGATCGAGGCCTTCCGCGCGCTCGAAGGGGCGGGCGCGGCGGTCGACCCGTCGATTCTCGCCGGCGGCATCTGGGTGGCGCTCCTGACGACGGCCGTCGGCCTCGCGGTGGCGATGCCCGCCTCGGTCCTCGCCTCCTGGTTCGACGGGCGGCTGGAGAACGAGGAGGTCGCGCTCGGCGCGCTGATCGCCGACGTCTTCAACGGCGCCAGCGCCGAGGCCGCCGAGGCGGCGGACGCCTCCGGGACGGCCCCGCTCTACCAGCGCCCCCACGCCGCGCCGAGCGGACTGACGACCGTCCCGCGATGATCCGGATGCCGGCGCGGCGACGGCGGCGTCTGCCCCTGACGCCGCTGATCGACGTCATCTTCCTGCTGCTCCTGTTCTTCATGCTGTCGTCGACCTTCCTGCGCTTCAACGAAGTGGAGGTGGCCTCGGCGGGGGCGGCGCAGGGCGGCGCCTCCACGGGCACCGCCGCGCTCCTGAAGCTCGCCGGTGACGGCACGCTGGCGCTCAACGGCGAGCGGCTGACGCAGGACGCCCTGGTCGGCGCGCTGGACGCGCTGAGCGCGGGCGGCACGACGCGGCTGGTGCTGACGGCCGAGACCGGCAGCGCGGTGCAGGACCTCGTCGACGTGCTGGCGCTGCTCGAGGCGGGTCCGATGCCGGTGATCCTCGCCGGCGGCGCCGCTCCCGCCGCCGCCTCTTCCGCCGCTGCCGGAGGCAACCCCGGTGCGCCGGCGCCGGGCGCGGAGGCGCGGCCATGATGCGCCGGCGCCGTCTGGGCGCCCCGCGGCGCCACAAGGAGGAGCGCGAGAGCACCATCCCGCTCATCAACGTGGTCTTCCTGCTGCTGGTCTTCTTCCTGGTAGCGGGCACCCTGTCGGCCCCGCGCGACGCGACCGTCGATCTCGCGACCGCCGAGGCCTTCGACCCGGCCGCGCTCGACCCGCAGGCGATCTATGTCGACGCGTCGGGCGCCATCCGGGTCGCCGGCACGGTGATGGACGCGCCGGCCGCGCTGGCGAAGATCGAGGGCGACGGGTTGGCGCAGGGGCAGGCGATCGTCGTGGTGCCGGACCGCACGCTGGAGGCGAGCCTCCTGCTCGCCCGGCTGGCCGAGCTGCGCCAGGCGAGCGCGCGGCCGATCCGCATTCTGACCCGCCGGCCGGGAGGGGGCGCATGAGGCTGACCTCGCGCATATGGCTGGTGGCGTTCGTCCTGTCGCTGACGGCGCACGTCGCCGTGGCGGCCTTCCTGTCGGTCGAGGAGACGGCGCCGCCGCCTTCCGAATCGACCCCGGTGCCGATCGTGCTGGCGCCGACGACGATCGAGAACATGGAAGACGAGGAGCGCACCGAGGCCGCCGAGGAGGCCGAGGAGGCCGGTGCCGTCGAGGCGCAGTCGCAGGACGCCATGGAGGTCGAGGAGGCCGAGGCGCCCGACGCGCAGGCCCCCCCGCCGGAGGAGGCAGCGCCGGTCGAGGAGGCCGCCGAGGAGGCGCCGCCCGCCCAGGCCGCCCCGGCCGAGATCGCTGCCCCGGCCGAGATCGCCGAGACCGCCGCCCCGGCCGAGCCCGAGGCGCTGCCGGAGGCCCCCACCCAGGAGGTCGCCCGGGAAACCGTTCAGGAGACGGTCGAGGAGACGGTTCAGGAGACCGTCCAGGAGACGGTGGACGCGGCGCCGGCCGAGCCCGTCGAGGCGGCCGCGGTGGAGGCCGAGACCCCGCCCCCGGCCGAGATCCCGCCCCCCGCCCAGGCCGCGCCGGTGGAGATGGCCGCCGTGGTGCCCGAGACGCCGCGAGAGGCCCCCGAGGAAGACATGCCGGAGGAGGCCGCCGAGACCCCGCCGGAGACACCCGAGATGGTGGAGGAGGTCGCCGAGGCCCTTCCGCCCGAGGTGCCGCCCGAGGTGGCGCCCGAGCTGGCGATGGCCGTCCCCGAGGTGGGCGCGCCGATCGCCGCGACGGCCGAGCCGGAGGCGGTGAGCGAGCCGGAGACCCTCCCGGAGGTGGCCGCGGTGCCGCAGGAGACCGGGCCGGCCGACCCGACGATCCCGTTCCCGACGCGGCGCCCGCCGCCGGACGCCCGGACGCCGACCTTCTCGGCGGAGCAGGCCGACGCGCTGGAGGCGATGCCGACGCCGATGCGACATCCGCTTGCCAGCAAGGCGCGGGCAGTGGCGCTGAAGCGCTCGCAGGATCAGCTGGTGGCCGAACAGGCCCGCCAGGCCGAAGAGGCGCGCCAGGCGGCGGCCGCGGCGACCGCCCGGCGGCGACAGACGGCGCGCACGCAGCAGGCCTCGCCCACCCCGACGCGCACGCAGAGCCGGCCGGCACGGTCGGGCGGGCGGCGCAGCGGGCAGGCCGAGGCGGCCTACGCCCAGGCGGTCCGCTCGCGCATCGCCGGCGCCTTCCGTCAGGCGGCGGGCCGCAGCGGCACGGGCTCGGCGACGGTGGCGCTGACGATCGGCCGCAACGGCCGGGTCAGCGGGGCGCGCCTGGTCCGCCGGTCGGGCAATGCGGCGGTGGACCGTGCGGCCCTCTCGGCGGTGCGGCTGCGCTTCCCGGCCTTCCCGAGCGACATCGCGCGGGCCAGCCTGTCCTTCACCGTCCCCCTGTCGGTCCGCTGAGCGCGACCGGCGGCAGCCGGCGCAGGCCCGACGGCGCGGCTCAGCGCCCCGACACGGGGTCGCGAAACACGTAGGCGGTATATTCGTAGAGGTCGTAGTCGTTGCGCAGCACGACGCGGCGGCCGGCGAGGCGGAAGAGCTCGGCGCACAACGCGTCCTGCGGGACGTGGAAGAGGTCGTCGCGGGTCCAGTCGACGACCGCGGACATGACGTTGAAGGCCATGCCGCGCCGCGCGAACGGCCACAGCCGCGCCAGGCACGCCGTCATGAAGTCCCACATCGCCGCCTCGCTCACCTCGGCCCGCACCGTGAAGAGGCCGTTGAGGACGATGTAGTCGAACGGCTGCGGCAGCGCCGGGTCCGGGGCGGCGAGGATATCGCGCACCAGGAAGGTCGCGCCGGGAAGCTTGGCCCTGGCCTCGGCGATGGCGCTCGGGGAGATGTCGACGCCCAGGTAGCCGGCCGGGGCACGGCCCGTCGCCTCGAGGTGGGAGAGGAAGGCGCCGGTGCCGCAGGCGACGTCGCACAAGGTGGAGGCGGCGAGGCGGTCGCCGGCGAGCCCCGCCATGATGTCGAAGCGTTTGACGCGGTCGGCTTCGTTGGGCCATCCGGCGCCCTCCGCGGTGTCCCCGTGCCGCTCCAGGGCGGCGTCGTAGTAGCGGGCGATCGCCTCGGGGCTCTGCTCTCGGCGGCCCCCGTCGCCCCCGCTCGCGTCCTCCCCCCGCGGCCGTCCGCTCGCGTTCTCGTCCCGCGGCCGGCCGCTCATGTTCTCGTCCCGCGGCCGGCCGCTCATGTTCTCGTCCCGCGGCCGGCCGCTCATGTTCTCGTCCCGCGGCCGGCCGCTCATGCCGGCTCCACGCGCGCGGCGGCGGCGTCCGCGGCGAGGGCGCCGGGCGGGGCGGTCCACAGGCTCTCCAGCATCATCACGTGGGGGCCCTCGTAGGGCGCCAGGAATTCGAGCGCCAGGCCATGTCCGGCGAAGAACTCGGCCGAATAGAGGCCGCGGCCGCCCGGCGAGTTGAGGTAGCGCGTCGCCCCGACCCGGCGCGCGATCGTGGCGATCCGCTCGGCCTGGCGCACCGTCTCGGGCAGCTGGAAGGTGGACGAACGGACCATCGGCGTCGCGACCCCCAGCGCGGCCGCCGTGGCCTCGAGGTTGCGCACCACGTAGTCGGCCGGCGTGTCGAGGGGCGAGGCGAGCGCGGCGGCGACTTCCGGCGGCCCCGCGGCGGGCGGCGCCAGACAGGCCACCTCGGCGAGGCGGGCGTCGAAGGTGGCGCGGGCGCCCTCGGCGAAGGCGAGCGCGTCGATCCGGGTCTCCTGTGGCTGGCGTGCGAGCGGCAGGGTCAGCCAGCGCCGCGCGCCGGCGTGGTCCGGCACCTCGGTGCGGTGGACGCGGCCGCGGCGCGGGAACTGCACGCAGTCGAACAGGACGAACAGGTCGACCGCCGCGATCAGCCGGAAATAGCCCATGTAGGGGTAGAAGTAGGGCTGCATCACCGCGACCCTCACCGCACCCTCCGGTCGCCGGCGGCGAGGCGGGCGAAGAGCGCGTCCGGCAGGGCGATGGCGCCGCCGGCGGTGCGCGCGGCGAACTCGTCCGCGGCATAGGCCTCGCGGGCGAACTCGTCCTCCAGGCGACCGGCCTCCAGGCACTCCACCCAGTGCTTCCAGTGCGCGGCGGTGCGGGCGTGCACCTCGGGAAGGTCCGCGAGGTGGGCGCGCACGTTCTCCACCTTGCGGGCGAACCGCTCGTAGGTGGTGAACGGCAGGTGCGCCAGGAGCAGCCCCTTCGCCATCACCGCCTTGCGCAGCGTCCCGTCGGCGCCGACGAGGCGGTGCGCGCCGACGTCGAACCGCACCGCGGCGCGCGGGCGGAAGATCGGCCGCGGCGAGATGCGGTGCTCGGACCAGCGCCGGGCGGGGTCGAGCCGCCCGTCCACCACCGCGTGCTCGCGCTCGGCGACGAGGGGGACGGCGGTGCGCGCGGCGAGGCGCTCCAGCATCGCCGCGCTGCTCTCGCCGCGCTGGCGGGCGTAGTTGTAGCGCGGCAGGTTGAGCGGCTCCTCGCCGGCGAGCTCGGGGAGGGTGTGCAGGTCGGGCCGGGCGGTGAGGACGAACTCGTCGGCGTCCGAGATCAGCAGCCAGTCGGGCCGGGTCTCGGCCAGGATGGTGCGCATCGGCTCGGCGGCGAAGGAGAGGAAGTCGTCCGCCGCGTCGAGCCGCTCCATGACGACGACGCGCACGGCCCCCTCCGCCCCGATCCGCTCCAGCGCCGGGGCGAGGGCGCGCATCGCGGCCGACGGCTCCACCATCACCACCACCACGCGGTCGAAGCCGACGGCGAGGCGGTTCCTCACCGCAGGGCCGGTCACCTCGAGGTCGTCCTTCACGGCGACGATCGAGACGAGGGTCGTCGATGCGACGGGCTCAGCCATCGGTGCTCGGCTGCAGGAGGGCGGCGCCGAAGCCGTCCCGGCCGAAGCCGTTGCCGTTGTAGAGGACGAGCGTGCGACCGGCATGGGTGACGATCTGCGGGTAGGCCTGCATGTCGTGGTCCCAGGCGCCGGGCTCGGGGGGCGGCGTCAGCACCGGCGGTTCGGCGCCGCGGGTGAAGTGCAGCCCGTCCGGCGAGGTCGCGGCGACGAGGCGATAGCGCGCGGCGGCGTCCTCGCGGAAGCCCTCGCGGCCGCGGGCGGCGAAGAGCATCAGCCAGCCCGCCGGCGTGCGGTGGACGGCGGCGCGCACCAGCCCGCCTTCCTCGCCGCCGGCGAGGGGGACGGTGGCGCTCGGCTCGATGGTCCAGGCGATGCCGTCGGGCGATGCGGCGTAGAGGAGGTCGTAGACGGGCTCGGGCTTGCCCTCCACGCAGGCCCACTCGGTGAAGCGCGAGAACCACATGCCCCATCCCTCGCCCGATCCGCCCTCGCCCGATCCCCCATTCGTGCGGAACACGGTCGGCAGCGCCGCGCCGAGGGGGATGTGCGGCGAGGGGGCGAGGATCGGCGCGTCGGTGAGGCGGGTGAAGGTGACGCCGCCGTCGTCGCTGACGGCGAGGCCGATGCCGGGGCGGTAGGGCACGTCGTCCCGCCGGCTGAGGCCCATGTAATAGAGGAAGATGCGCCCCCCGTCGCGGATGGCGGTGCCGGGGCCGATGCCGTGCTCGTCGAACGTGCCCGGGGCGCCGACGTCCAGCACCGGCTCGGGACGGATGTCGACCACGCGCATGTCGTAGGGGGTGGCGTCGTCCTGCGCGACGCCCGAGAGCGTCGCAGGGTCGTAGGCGTCGCCGGGCGGGGCCGAGCCCTCCTGCGGGACGCCGGGCGGCGTCACGTCGACGGCGAAGATGCGGCTGACGTTGTGAGCGTCGCGCCCGCCGACGAAGACGCGCCAGATCTCGGCACCGCTCTCGGTGGCGAGGGGGAGCACCGTGGGCGCCTGGGCGTGGCTGACCCAGCGGGGATTGTCGGCAGGCGGCACCAGGATGCGCGCGCGGTCGGTGAGCTGCCACGAGGTGAGCTGCCACAAGGTCGTCGACATCGGGGGATCCGGCTTCAGAGGAGGTGGGCGATGCGCTTGCTGGGAAAGGGCTTGATCGGCGCCGCCTCGCCGCTGACGACCGACCCCTCCGGCAGGTTGGCCTTCACCACGGCGGCGTTGAGCACCGCGCAGCGCGCCCCCAGCGTGATGCCGTGGACGAGGCCGGCCTGGCCGCCGAGATAGCACTCCGGCCCGATCGTCGTCGCCCCCGCGATCCCCACCTGCGAGGCGATGAAGCAGTGGTCGCCGACGCTCACGTGGTGGCCGATGTGGTTGCCGCTCCAGATGATCACGTTGTCGCCGATCGAGGCGAACGGCTGGATGATGTTGGCCTCCAGGATGATGCAGTGCTCGCCGATCGCGTCGGTGTTGATGTGGCAGTCGGGGTGGATGAACGAGGCGAACGCGTAGCCCTTCGCCTTGCCCTCCAGATAGCGGTCGCGCCGCACCGAATTCAGCCCCTTGTAGGTGAGCGGCCCCAGCAGCGAGACGCTGCCGGGCGGGTAGTGGCGCTCGATCTCGTCCCACGGAACGGCGGGCTTGCCGTTGAAGGTGCCGCCCTCGGGCAGGAAGTCCCGGTCGACGGTGTAGGCGAGGACGTTGAGGTCGCTGTAGCGGTCCAGGTAGACGGAGATGACCTCGGAGACCATTCCGGTCCCGAACAGGACGACGTCGGTCTTGGTATCGGTCATGCGGGAACTTTCAGCTGGGAGTGCAGGAGCGCCGCCAGGGCCTCTTCGTCGATCCGGTAGCTCGACTTGTCCTGGTAGACGTCGTCGAGGCTGGCGAAGGGGCCGATGAGGGCGACGATGTCGAGGCCGATGTCGGCGAGCGGCTGCGCCCAGAGCGCCTGCAGCGGCATCGCCGGATGGCTGAGGAGGGCGACGCGCGTGCCCGGACGGCACATGGCGATGCCGTTGGTGGCCGAGCCGGTCTGGGCGACGACCCGCTCGGCGCGGCGGTAGAGGCGGAACTGGTCGAGGAAGGAGAGGGTCTCGGGCCGCGTCTCGACATAGCCCTCGGCCGCCAGGATCGCCGCGACCCTCTCGTGGTTGACGATGGCGCGGTGACGGGCGGTGTCGCGGGCGATGAAGAGCCTCTCGCCGCCCCCCGGCTCGGCCGCCTCGCCGCGGCCGAAGCGCGTCTCCAGGTCGTCGAACGCGGCGCGCAGGATGTCGGCGACCGGCCCGGCCGGCATGACGAGGGCGTTGGGGTCGACCCCGACGTCGGTCGTCAGGATCTTGGGACTGTACATCCAGTTGTTCATCACCCAGAGGCGGCCGACCTCGACGCGCATGTTGCGCGGCACCTCGATGATCGGGTGGCGCTGGCCGACGAAGGCGGCGATCGACTGGCGGTGCTGGCGTGGCATCGCCGCGTCGAGGAGGATGGGCACGCCCTTGATGTCGATCGTGGCGCGGATCGACAGGAACTTCAAAAACTCCTCGCCCATCCAGTGGCCGAAGGAGACCGTGTCGATCCCCATCAGCGAGATCGCCTCGGGGATCGCCAGCGCGCTCATGCGGCGCCGGTCGTCGAGGACGTGGACGGTCTCGCCCTCGCGGTGGAAGACGACCGGGTCGAACGCGCTGTCGATCGGCATGCGGTCGATCTCGCCGTCCTGGAAGTCGAACAGGAAGGTGCCGTCGGCGAGGCGGATCGTCGAGGTGCGCGAGAACGCCGTGGCGCCCCGGAAGAGCGCCAGCTCGACGCGCCGGGTGCGGCCCTCGATGGGGACCGCCATCGCCTCGCCGCCGACGATCGGCGAGGGGTCGAGCCGGGCCTCTTCGCCGCCGGGATGGAGGACGTGGACCGTCTCGGCGTGACTGGCGGTGAGGGCGCTGAAGGGCGCGATGCGCTGCCGCACGAGGGCGACGTTGGGGCCGAGCCCCATCAGCGCGCGGTAGTGTGCGAAGGCCTCCTCGAGGGGCGAGGCCGCCTTCAGGGCGCGTTTCACCTGGAGGAGGTGCAGGAGCGGGACGGGGCGCCCGGCCTCGGCGGTCTCGTGCAGCTTGGCGAGGAAGGCCTGCTCCTGCGGCGAGAGGGAGAGCGAGGGTGCGGGGTGGTCGGTCGTGTCGGTCATCCGTATCTCGGTTGGCGCGGCGTGGTGCCGGCCGTCGCGCCGATGCGCGTCTCGCCGCCGCCGGCATGGTTGCCGTTGAGGGTGTGGAGGACGAAGGCGATGTCCTCGTCCGTCAAGTCGATGGCGGCGGGAAGGCCCAGATGGCGCAGGGTCAGCTCCTCGGTGACGGGGAGCGGGTCGTGCGGCGCGTCGGCGAAGGCGGGCTGGCGGTGCAGCCCCATCCCGTACCAGCGCCGCGTGCCGATGCCGCGGGCGGCGAGGCGCTGCTCGGCGAGGTGGGAGACGGCCGCGTTGGGGCTGTCGAGGATGACGTAGGCGGCGCTCACCTCGGGCGTCGCGACGATCGTGCCGGCCTGGTCGGGCGCGGTGTCGCCGCCGCGGTAGGCCGCGGCGATGCGGGCATAGGCGTCCTCGCGCCGGGTCCACTCGTCGAGGCAGGCGAGGCCCATGGCGGCATGGTACTCGCTGAGCTTGCCGTTGAAGCCCTCGAACAGGCACAGCCGCTGGTCGGTGACGCCGAAGCAGGAGATCTGCGCCACCTGGAAGAGCCGGCTCTCGTCGCGCCACAGCACCGCCCCGCCCTCGGCGGTCGAGAAGGACTTGGTCGCGTGGAAGGAGAGCGCGGCGGGGACGGTGGCGGAGACGAGGCCGGGGTCGCGCACGAAGGGCTCGAAGGCGGGCGCGGCGTCGACGACGACGGGGACGCCCGTGGCGGCATGGACGCGCTCCCAGCCGCGCATGTCCGGCACGCGGCCGTAGGCGGTGACGGGCATGACGAGGCCGGCTTCGGCGAGGTGCGGGTGCGCGGCGATCGCGTCCGGGTCGAGGGTCCAGGTCTCGGGATCGACGTCGACGAAGTAGGGGCGGTAGCCGCAGCGGATCACCGACAGCGCCGTGGCGACGAAGGTGTAGGAGGGCATCAGCGCCAGCGGCCGCTCCGGGGTCGCCCGGCCGGCGGCGGCGAGCACGGCCGCCTCGATGGCGGCGCTGCCGGTGGAGGCGGTGACGAGGAGGCTCGTCGCCTCGCTGGCCCCGCCGCTGAAGAGGGCGTTGAGACGCCGCTCCAGGCGCTGCACCAGCTCGCCGCGGTTGGAGTACCAGCGCGTCTCGTCGATGCGGGCGAGGTAGGGCAGCAGCGTCTCGGCCGTCGGCAGGCGCGGCGACTGCACCTGCGCCAGGCTGGGGCTCGGCGTCGACGTCACGGCGGCCTGTCGTATGGATTGGCTCATCGCGATACTCCCACCCGCACGCGCTCGATCAGGTTCTCCCTTAATCGATTTCGTCGGCGGGCGGACCTTATAGGTGGAGTTTAAGTGCTGCTCGCGTGCGGCGCCAGCGGGGGCCGGGGGCACCGCGCAGCGACCGTTCGGCGGGCTGCGCCGCGTCGAGGGGGAGCTTATGCGGCGCCGGCGGCGAGGCGCTCCAGGTGGGCCGAGACGCCGACGCCGAGCGCCCTCATGCGTGCGCGCAGGGTCGCGGCGGTGCGCGCGCGCCAGGCGTCGAAGGCGGCGCCGTCGAAGCGGATCTGCGGCAGCATCTCGCCGATCGACGAGGCGGCCATCACCGCCTCCATGTCGATCGCGGGCAGGTGCATGGTGTCGGCGAGCTCGCCGGTGCGCGAATCGTGCGCGATGACGACGCCGGGCGTGCCGGCCGCGATCGCCGCCATGTTGCCGTGCAGGCGCGTGCCGATCATCAGCTTGAGCTCGGCCATCTCCTTCATCCACTCCGGGGCGCTGGTGTAGAAGCGCCCGCGCCGGGCCATGAAGCTCCAGAACTCGTCGTCGCCGGCCTCGGGCTGGAGCACCGACTTGATGGTGCCGCGCAGCGCCGGCGGCACCGTCTCCCAGCTGCGCCCGGCGGCGTAGACCGCCTCCGGCCCGCCGGACTGCTGGATGTAGAGCCCGCCGCGGGCGCGCAGCCACTCGAAGAGCTTCTTCTCGAGGGCGCGCTTGTGCGGCTCGCGCTGGATCTCGAACGGGGCGGCCGCCGTCAGCCCGAAGAGCGGGATCTCGGGGCTTCCGGCGAGGGCGGCGAGCTTGGTTTGCATGGCGCGTCCGGCCCGCGGGTCGGGGTTGAGGAGGGCGGAGGGGCAGCCCAGCACCTCGACGTCGTCGATCCCGAACTCGGCGCAGACCGTCTGCGAGAAGGCGCCCCGCACCGAGACGAAGGCGGCGCGCTCGGCGATGACGGCGGCGAGGCGGGCGACCTGGGGGTCGGCCTTGAGCGCCTCGACCGTCTCGCGCTCGCCGCCGAGCTTGGGCGACTGGGCGCCGAGGCCGAGGACGATGAGCGGGCGGCGGGCGCGCTCCAGGAAGTTGGAGAAGCCGGTCCAGTCGGCGCCGAGGCGCAGGTGGTTGGCGGCCGGCACGACGACGTACTTGGCGCCGGCGAGGGCGTTGGGGTCGGTGTAGGGAACCTCCGAGCGGCCGACGTGGCGCTGCGGCCCGGCCAGCAGCCGGGTGGCGGCGTACTGGAACATCAGGTTGCCGGAGTTGGCGCCCAGCACCGCGAGCAGGCCCGGCACGTCGAACCGGGCGGGGTCGCGCACATAGCCCGGCGTCCCCATGAAGGCCAGCGGCTCACTCATCGCACTCTCTCGCCCCGCCTTCGTCCTGCCGTGCGGCGGGGTCCGAGCGGCCCCGCGTCGGGCCCCAAATCGTCATAGACGCCCCGCGAGGTCAACGCCCGAGCGCGGCGACGTCGTCGGCCGCGACGAGGCCGACGCGGGCGAAGGCGTCGACGAGCCCGGCGGCGATGCGTCGGCGGCCGGCGTCGAAGGCGTCCGCGTCGAAGCGGGTGCGGGCGAAGAGGTCCTCGAGGCGCGGCGTCTCGATCACCTCGCCGAGCGTCAGGGTCGGCAGCGCCATGGTGTCGACGAGCTCGGCGGTCCGCGCGTCGTGCGTGACGACGATGCCGGGGATGCCGGCGGCGAGCGCCGCCATGGCACCGTGCAGGCGGGTGCCGAGGACGGCGTCGAACGGCTTCACCGCGTCGATCCAGCGCCCCGCGTCGCTGAACAGGCGGCCGCGCCGGCGCATCAGCTCGACGAAGGCGTCGAGGCTCATGTCGGGCGCCAGGATGCGGCGGATGGAGAGGGTGGCGGCGAGCGAGACCTCGGCGAAGACGCCTTTGGCCATCGCCGCCGCGGCGGTGCCGCCGGACTGCTGCACGTAGAGCCCGTCGCCGCGCACCATCGCGGCGAAGAGCACGCGCTCGGCGGCGCATTTCGCCTCGTCCCGCATGATCTCGAAGGGGGCGGCGGCGGCGAGCGCGATACGGGCCGCCTCGCCCTTCTCGCGCGCCTTGCCGAGGCGCCAGGCGATCGAGCGGCCGAGTTCGGCGCGCGGCTCGAGGAACAGCGAGGGGCAGCCGAGCGGCAGCGTGCCGGTGAGGCCGAGCGCCTCGCACACCCGCTGCGAGAACGGGCCGCGCACGGTGACGAGCACCGCCTTTTCGCGCAGCGCCGCGGCGAGCGCGCCGACGGAGGGGTCCTTCTCGAGGGCGGCGATGGTCGCCGCTTCGCCTTCGGCGGACGGCGCCTGGGCGCCGAGGCCGAGGACGACGATCGGCACGTCGAGCTGCGCGAGGCGGGCGGCGAGGCCCGTCCAGTCGGTCCCGAGGCGCAGGTGGTTGGCCATGGGAAGGACCAGCGCCTTGGCCCCGGCGAGGGTCGCCTCGGCCTCGGGACCGGAGAGGGTGGTGAGGTGGCGCGCCGGGTGGGCGAAGAGGCGGGGGGCGGCGCGCTGGAACATCAGGTTGCCGGAGTTGGCGCCGAGCCGCGCGAGCAGGGCCTCGAGCGACAGCGTCTCGGCCTCGGCGATGGCACCGGGCGAGCCGAGGAAGGCGAGATGGTCGCCGTTCCGCACGCTCATCGGCGGGCGTCCGGGGGAGGGACCGTCATCGCGCGGGCCCGCTCGTCTCGATGCGGGGTCGATGAGGGGGTGAAGGTCACGGCGTCTCCCGTCCGTCGCGTGGTGCAAGCGTGGTGCGAGGGAGGCTGTAGCGGCCGGCGGCCGGGGGCCACAAGCCCGCCGCGCCGCCGCGCGCGTCGCAATCTCTGATTTTGCTTCCCCTTCACCACCCCCTTCACCACCCCCGGCCCATCCCGGCCCGAGCCCGTTCCGGGTGGGTCCCCTTCGGCGGGGGTTCCTCGGGACCGCCTCAGGATCGCGGCGTCAGCGCCGCGGCGAGGCGCTGCTGGACGTCGGCGACGCCGGGGAACTCGGCGTGGACGCGCTCGACCACGGCCGGGGAGAAGAGCTCGACGGCGCGCTCGCCTTCGGTGCGGGTGCCGTGCTTGGCGCGGATGTGCGGGGCGTTGACGATGAAGTGGCGGATGGCGCCCGTCAGCGTCTCGCGGTCGAGGACGGGGAAGGCGTGCGCCAGCTCCGCGGCGACGGGGGCGGCGTTGTCGGCGTCGAGGAAGATGTCGAGCGGGTAGTTCTTGAAGGCGGGGTTGGCGTAGTCCCAGGCGACCATGCTCTTCAGCGTGCGGCCGAAGACGTGGTCGATCTCGAAGAGGGCCTTGTCGGAGAGGGTGGGCTGCTCGCGCAGGTGCTCCCCGTAGGTGCGCCCGTCGTCCAGGATGAAGGCGTTGGGCGGCTCGGTCGGGCTCCGGGTCGTCTCGTGGTAGCGGATGTGGGACAGCAGGAGGTCGAACGGGTCGCGGAAGATGTGCAGCCCGGCGCCGGCCTTGGCGATGGGGCTGCGCGAATGCGCGTCCTGGACGATGCCGGCCTCGGCGGGGGCGTCCTTGGGGTTGCCCTTGAAGAAGCGCGCGTCGGCGAACTTGGTGTAGCGGGTGAAGATGTTGCGCAGGAGCACGGTGCCGCAGCGGTGATGGGTGCACACGTAGAGGCGCGGGGGGGCGGCGGGCGAGGGCGCGCCTGATGCTTCTTCCAACTCTCTCACCGTCCTTCGGATCTCGGCTCGTCGGCGCCGGCCGGCCGCCCCGGATCTTGCCGGGGCGGGCCGCGCCGGCGGCAAGCCATGCCCCAAGCGGGAGCTGGCGACAACCGGGCAGCGCGTCGGCGGCGGGCCGGCGGGTTCAGCGGCGGCCGCCGGCGATCTTCAGGCTCTCCGGCTCGCGGCGCAGGCGCCACATCGCCAGGGTGCCGAGCGCCGGGCCGATCGCCAGGATCATGAAGGCGTAGCGCCAGGTCAGCGTCTCGATCAGGAAGGGCATCGCCTGGATCGTCGCGAAGGTGAGGAGGAAGCCGAGCGAGGTCTGCAAGGTCAGCATGGTGCCGACGAGGCGCGGCTCGGCGAGCTCGGCGATCGCGGCGGAGAACTGGGCCGAATCGGCGACGATGGTGACGCCCCACACGATGGCGAGCGCGATCAGCACCGCGGGGCCGAGCGCCGGCGTGAAGCCGATCGTCGCCGCGCACAGGCCCGACACCGTCATCGCCGCCATCGTCACCGTGGTGCGGCCGATGCGGTCGGCCGCCGCGCCGGCGACGACGCAGCCGATCCCGCCCGAGGCGATGACGAGGAAGGTCAGGAGGCTCGCCGAGGGGATGGCGCGCCCGCCTTCGCCCGCCCCCCAGCCCGCTTCGGCGAGACCCCAGCCGAGGAAGACCCCGATCCAGGCCCACATCGCGTAGAGCTCGAACATGTGGCCGAGATAGCCGGCGTTGGCGAGGAGCAGGGCCGGCCGGCGCAGCGCGGTGAGCGCCTCGCCGGGCACGAAGCGCGCGCTGGTGGCGTGGCGCGGGCCGAGGCCGACCGTGAGGATCAGGACGGCGGCGAGGCCCGCCGCCGCGGACGAGGCGCAGATGGTGACGCGCCAGTCGAGCCCGGACAGGGCGATGACGAGATGCGGCAGCGCCGAGCCGACGGTGACGGCGCCCACGAGGGTCCCGATGAGGAGGCCGACGCCGCGCTGGGCCCATCCGGCGGCGAGCTTCATCCCGACCGGGTAGATCCCCGCCAGGGCCGCCCCGGTGACGAAGCGCAGCAGGAGCGTCGCCGCGCCGTCGAACCCGGACCACAGGATCAGGAGGTTGGCGAGCGCCCCCGTCGCCGCTGCGGCGGCGAAGAGCCGGCGCGGGTCGATCCGGTCGGCGAGGCCGTACCAGGCGCTGACGAGCGTGCCGGCGACGAAGCCGAGCTGCACCGCCCCGGTGAGGAGCCCGGCCTCGCGCCGGGTGATCGCCCCGGCCTCGATGAGCGTCGCGGCGGCCGAGCTGGCCGAGAACCACAAGGTCACCGCCAGCACCTGGCACAGGATGAGGAGGGTGATGGAGTAGAGCCTGCGCGTGGTCATGGAAGGCGGTATCCGGCCCGCGGCACGGCCCGCCCGCGCCGCCCGGCCTCGCCCGCCCCGTTCCGCCCCGCCGCCGTCGCCGCCCGCCGCGTCCGGGTCACGCCTTGCGCGCCGGTCGCAGCTGCAGCCCCAGCATCAGCAGGAAGGCCATCGTCAGCCCCAGCGAGATCGGGTGCGAGACGAAATCCCACAGGAAGGTCAGCGGGTCGCCGCGCGCACCGATCATCGCGCGGCGGTAGTTGGCGTCCATCATCGGCCCCAGGATCACCCCCAGGATGACCGGCGCGACGGGAAAGCCGTAGAGCTTCATCGCATAGCCCATCACCCCGAAGCCCAGCATCCAGACGATGTCGACCGGGTTGTTCTGGATGGCGTAGGCGCCGACCGCCGACAACACGACGATCACCGGCACCAGGATCGCCTTGGGGCACTCGATCACCTTGGCGAAGACGCGCACCCCGGTGAGGCCGAACAGGAGGAGGAAAGCGTTGGCGAGCACCAGCGCGCCGACGATGAAGTGGAAGAGGTCCGGCGTCTCGGCGATCAGCAGCGGCCCCGGCTTCAGCCCGTGGATGAAGAGCGCGCCGATGATCACCGCCGTCACCGCGTCGCCCGGAATGCCGAGCGTCAGCATCGGGATGAAGGCGCCGCCGATGGCCGCGTTGTTGGCCGCCTCGGGCGCCACGAGCCCCTCCTTGGCGCCCTCGCCGAACGGCACCTCGGGGTTCTTCACCGTGCGCTTGGCCTGATCGTAGGCGAGCAGCGCGGCGATGTCTCCGCCCGTCCCCGGCAGCGCGCCGATCAGCGTGCCGATGCCCGACGAGCGGATCGCGAGGCCCAGATAGCGCCGCACGTCGCGCCACGCCGGCACGATCTTGGCGACGTTCTGCTTCACCGCCGGCACGTCGACGTCGCGCAGCTGCATCAGCGCCTCGGCGACGCCGAAGAAGCCGATCATCGCCACCACGTAGTGGATGCCGCCCATCAGGTGGATGGTGCCGAAGGTGAAGCGCCCCTCGGCCGTCATCGGGTCGAGCCCGACCATGCCGATGAGGACCCCCAGCGCCCCGGCGAACGCGCCGCGCGTGAAGTCGCCCGACAGCGAGCCGACCAGCAGGATGCCGATCAGCCCCAGGAGCAGGTAGTCGCGCGACTGGAAGAGGATCGCGAAGGCCGAGATCGGCGGCGCGAAGGCCGCCAGCGCCACCACGCCGATCAGCCCGCCGACGACGCTCATCACCGTGGTGAGGCCGATGGCGGCCCCCGCCTCGCCCCGCTGGGCCAGCGGGTAGCCGTCGAGCGCGGTGGCGACGGCCGACGGCGCGCCCGGAATGTTGAGGAGGATCGCCGTGCGCGAGCCGCCGTAGACGCCGCCCACGTAGACCCCCGCGATCAGCGCCAGCGCCGCGTGCACGTCCCACGCATGGGTGAAGGAGATGAGGATCGAGGTCGCCATCGTCACCGAGAGCCCCGGAATGGCGCCCACGTAGATGCCGGCGAAGGTGCCGAGCGCGACGAGCGCCAGGGTCCACGGGTCGGTCCAGGGCGCGAGGACGGCGGCGAGAAGGGGGGCGAGGGCGTCCATCGGCTCAGAACACCGTGCGCCACAGCGTGCCGGTCGGCAGCACCACCTGGAAGGCGAGGCGGAAGACCAGCCACACCAGGGCCAGCGTCACCCCCGTCACCGAAGCCGAGGCCAGAAGGCGCCGCGCCCAGCCGCCGCGCCGCCAGTTGAGGGAGATCGCGGCCAACAGGAAGGCCCCCGCCGCCACCATGAAGCCGAGCCGCGGGATGAGGACGACGAAGCCCAGCATCAGCACCAGGAACAGCGCCGTGCGCGGCGCCAGCACGAAGGCGAGCCCCCGCAGGCCGCGCGGCCCCTCGCCCGCTGCCCGCAGGCGCGACAGCGTCAGGCCGAGCGACGTCACCAGCATCGTCCCCGAGGCCAGCATCGGGAAGACCCCCGGCCCCGAGGCCGACGAGAAGCCCGAGATCGCGAACGAGCGCCACAGCGCCGCGGCCGAGAAGACCGTCAGCGCCAGGAGGAACCAGCGCTCGCCCGGCCGCACGAGGGGCCTTTCGTGCGCGGTCCTCTCGGCGGGGGAGGGGGTGGGGCTGGGCTCGGTCATGCGGGACGGCCTTTTCGGCTGGGACGGCCGCGAGGGCTCGGGACTCACCGAGGAACAGGCGAAAGGCACCGCCGTGCCGTGGTGCCGAAACGGGACCGCCTCGGGTCGGGGTATGAGCGGAAAGGATGGAGAGGAGGGGCGAGCGGGCGCGCCTCCCCTCCGTTCCGTTACGGGCGCGCGATGCCCAGCGTCTCCGGGTCGACCTTCGCCGCGCCCGTGTCCTTCAGCGCGTAGGCCGTCACCTTCTGCCACTGGTCGAGGAACTGCCGCGCCTCATCGCCCGAGATCGACATCACCACGTTGCCGCGGTTCTCCATCAGCGTCTGGAAGTCGGCGTCCTCGGCGGCGGTGGCGAACGCCTCGGTGAGCGTCGCGACGACGTCGTCCGGCGTCCCGTTCTTCACGAAGACGCCGTAGAACGGGCCCCACGGCAGGTAGGTCGCCATGTCGGGCAGCGCGTCGGTGATCGCCGGCACGCCCTCGAGCTGGTCGACCGGCGCGGTGTCGACCACGGCGAGCGCCCGCATCTTGCCCGCCTTGATCTGCTCGGCCGCCGCCGAGATGCCCGACGGCATGAAGTCGACCTCGCCGCCCAGCATCGCCGTCAGCCCCGGCCCCTCGCCGTCGAACGGAATGGCCGTGACCTCGAAGTCGGCCGCGTTGGCGATCAGCGCGCCGACCGTGGACGGGAGCCCGCCCGGCCCGGTCGAGCCCATCTTCACCTCGCCCGGACGCGCCGCGATGTCCTGAAGCAGCGCCTCCATGGTGTCGTAGTCCGACCCCTCCGGCACCACGATCACCGCCACGCCCCGGCCCAGGATGTTGATCGGCGTGAAGTGCGAATAGTCGAGCGGGGACACGCCCATGACCGGGTGCAGCTGCGGGTTCTCCGCGCCGTAGAGGAAGGTGTAGCCGTCGGCCGGCGCGGCGTTGACGTAGGCGGTCGAGATCGCCCCCGCGCCGCCGGACTTGTTGAGCACCACGATCGGCTTGCCGAGCGCCTCCTCGGCGGCCGGGTTCACCGCCCGGGCCACGGTGTCGGTCGCCCCGCCCGCGCCCCACATCACGACGCCCAGAAGCTCGCGCTCGGGGAAATCCTGCGCCATCGCCGCGCCGGACAGCCCGAGCGCCATGCTGAGCGCCAGCGCGCCCGTGATCTTGATCATCATCGTCCTCCCTGGTCGGCCCTCTTGTCGTGCCGGCCGCCCCGCAGGGACGGACCGCCGAGGCCGCATGGCCCACGCATAAACCGCGCCGGGCCTCGATGGGAAGGCGTCACGGCCCCCGCCCGGCGCCGCGCCCCGGCGGTGGAGCGCGAGGCCGGCCGCGAGCCGGCGTCGACGCGCGGAGGCGAAGGGCCCGCAGGGCGGTCGTCCCGCGCCTCCCGGCCCCCCGGCTCAGGCCTCGACCGGCGGGAGGGCCTCCCGCTCCAGCACCAGCTTGGTCATCGCGATCACGTGCTCCGGCGCGGCGTCGTAGCCGTGGTCCAGCAGCCACAGGCGCATGATGTGGGCCGTGTCGGTCACGTCGATCACCGCGGACTTCTGCGGGCGGCGGACCATGTGGAGGGTCCGTTCGAAGCGATCGGATTGCATGTTCAGTCCTCCTCGTGACCTGCCCGCGCGCCGTGCGCGGCAGGACTGGCGGCAAAGACGGGATGGGCGAAGGCGTCCGGCGTTCCGTTTTCGGATATCGCCGGCGGCGCGGATGTCGGCGGGTGAGCCGGCTCCCCCGGCTTCCCCGTTCCATGCGAGATCGGCATGGGCCCGACGGCGCGCCCCGGCCGGGGCCCGCTCGAGGTGGGCCTCCCCGCGCCGGTCCTCGGGGGTCGAGGCCGGGCGGGAGGGCCCGATCAGGCGAACAGGCCGAAGTCGTAGGTCTCGATGACGACCCCGTCGGCGACGACGTTGACCGTCTCGACGTCGTGGATGGTCAGGTTGAACTGCGACAGGGTGGCCTCGCCGGTCGTGGCGTAGGCGGCCATGTCGGTGGCGAACCGGCCGTCGTCGAAGTCGGCGATGGCGTCGACCTCGATGTTGACGGTGTCGGAGCCGGTGCTGCCCCAGATCTCGGTGGTGGCGGCCATCCGCGTGCCGTCGAAGGCGAAGGTGTCGTCCCCTTCGCCGCCGCAGAAGTCGCCGCCGGCGGACATCTCGAACGTGTCGTCGCCCGCGCCGCCATAGGCCTCGCCGACGTAGCCCGAGGCGCGGAAGATGTCGTCCCCGGCGCCCAGGTCGATCGTGCCGCCGCCGTCGTGGAGCTGGACGTTGTCGATGCCCGAGCCGGTGGTGACCGAGCCGACATAGCCGTGCGCGAACAGCTGGTTGTCGCCCTCGCCCAGGTCGACCGTGCCGGCGCCGTTGCCCAGCGTGACGTTGTCGGTGTCGGCGCCGCCGAACAGGGTGCCGATGTAGCCACCGTTGCCGCCGGAGAAGAGGTTGACGCCCTCGCCCAGGTCCATGGTGCCCGCGGTGGCGCCGTCGTTCATGAAGACGGTGTCGTTGCCGGTGCCCATGTCGACCGAGTTGACCGACCCGCCGTTGACGAAGAGCGCGTCGTTGCCGGCGCCCATGGTGATGGTGCCGCCGCCGTTGTTCAGCGTGAACACGTCCTGGCCACCCTCGCCGTTCGCCGCGTCGACGTAGGCGTTGAAGACCGCCGCGTCGCCGCCGTCGGTGCCGGAGAAGAGAGCGGTGTAGGCGGAGAAGATGGAGGTCATCGCGGCGTCCTTCCTGCTTGTTTTCGTCTGGCCTCGTCGGTGTCCCGAATGTGGCGGGGAGGAGGCGCGGCGGGTGTGACGCACATCACGCAATGCACGCCGGGGAGGAAAAAGCGGACGGGGCCGGCGCAAAGCGTGATCTGCGCCCATTGAGCGGCGCGGGCGAGGACACACGGGCGAGGACGGTAGGGCGAGGACGGTAGGGGAGGACCGGAGAGCGAGGACCGGAGGACGAGACGGGGCGAGGGGACGGGGCGAGGGGACGGGGGCAACCGGGTGCCGGGCCGCGCGAGCCGCCCGCGCTTGCGCAAGCGCGCCGGCCCTGCCAATGCCCATCCGAGCGCACGCCAGCAGGAGGAGACCGCCGTGACCCGTGAGCCCCGAGGCCGACGCGAGACGATCGGCGCATGAAAGGCATCGTTCTGGCCGGCGGCTCGGGCACGCGGCTCTATCCGGTCACCCACGTCATCTCCAAGCAGCTGCTGCCGGTCTACGACAAGCCGATGATCTACTATCCCGTCAGCACGCTGATGCTGGCCGGGATCCGCGACATCCTGATCATCACCACCCCCCAGGACGCGCCGCTGTTCGAGCGGATGCTCGGCGACGGCAGCCAGTGGGGGATCAACATCGCCTTCGCCCAGCAGCCGCGGCCCGAGGGGCTGGCGCAGGCCTTTCTCATCGGCCGCGAGTTCGTCGGGACCGACAGCGTCGCCCTCGTCCTGGGCGACAACATCTACTACGGCCATGGCCTCGAGGAGATGCTGAAGGAGGCCGCCGCGCGCCCGAACGGGGCCACGGTCTTCGCCTATTATGTCAAGGACCCGGAGCGCTACGGCGTCCTCGAGTTCGACAAGGCCGGCACCCCGGTGCGCATCCTGGAAAAGCCCGCCGTCGCCCCTTCCAGCTACGCCGTCACCGGGCTCTATTTCTACGACAACGACGTGCTCGACATCGCCGCCGACGTGACGCCGTCGGCGCGCGGCGAGCTCGAGATCACGGACGTGAACCAGGTCTACCTCGACCGCCGCGCCCTCACCGCGCAGACCATGGGCCGCGGCTACGCCTGGTTCGACACCGGCACGCACGACAGCCTGGTCGACGCGGCGCTCTTCATCCGTGCGCTGGAGCAGCGGCAGGGGCTCAGGATCGCCTGCCCCGAGGAGATCGCCTGGCGGCAGGGGTGGCTGTCGGACGAGGCGCTCGTGGCGCTGGGCGAAGCGCAGAAGAAGAGCGGCTACGGCGCCTACCTGCTGGGTCTCCTGGAGGGCTGACCCCGCGCCCGGCGGCCGAGGCCCGGCCCCGGCCCCGGCCCCGGCCCCGGCCCCGGCCTCAGCCGTCCGGGTCGGCGGCCAGGCGGTCGAGGACCACCCGCAGCGAGGTCGGCCAGTCCGGCAGCGTCAGGCCGTAGCGCGTGGCGAGGCGGGCCGTGTCGAGGCGCGAGTTCGCCGGGCGCCGCGCCGGGGTCGGGTACTGCGACGTCGGAATGCCGGCGACCCGGGGCGGGGCGGGGAGGGAGGCCACGATCGCCGCCGCGAAGTCGCGCCAGGTCGTGTCGCCCCGGCCGGCCACGTGGACGACCTCGCCGCCCGCCGGCCACGCCGCGTGCCGGTGGGCGAGCGCCAGCAGCGTGTCGGCGATGTCGAGCGCGCTCGTCGGGTTGCCGTGCTGGTCGTTCACCACGGTCAGCCGGTCCCGCTCGGCCCCCAGGCGCAGCATCGTCTTCACGAAGTTCTTGCCGTAGGGCGAGTAGACCCAGGCCGTGCGCGCGATCAGGTGGCGTCCGCCGGCCGCCCGCACCGCCGCCTCGCCGGCCGCCTTGGTGCGGCCGTAGGCGCTCGCGGGGGCGAGCGGGTCGTCCTCGCGGTAGGGGCGCTCCAGGGTGCCGTCGAAGACGTAGTCGGTCGAGATGTGGATCAGCGGGACGGCCGCGGCCGCGCACAGCGCCGCCAGCGCGCCGGGGCCCTCGGCGTTGAGCGCGGCCGCGGCGGCCTCGTCGCTCTCGGCGGCGTCGACGGCGGTGTAGGCGGCGGCGTTGACGACGACCTCCGGCGCGGTCCGCTCGAGCGCGCGGGCGAGGCTCTCGGGCCGGGTGAGGTCGGCCTCGGGGCGGCCGAGCGCGACGACGTCGTCCGGCCCGGCATGTCCCACCCGAGCGCGTTCCACCCGAGCGCGTTCCACCAGAGCGCGGGCGACCTGGCCGGAGCGGCCGATGACGAGGATCTTCATGCCGCGCGGCCTAGAACGCGACCGGGCCGAGGTCTTCGAAGGCCGGCAGCGCCGCGTCCTTCTGCGACAGCACGATGTCGCCCGCCCCGCCCCAGTCGATCCCCAGCGCCGGGTCGTCGAAGCGGATGCCGCGCTCGCTGTCCCGGTCGTAGAAGCCGTCCACCTTGTAGGCGACCTCGGTGTCGTCGACGAGGGTGCGGAAGCCGTGCGCGAAGCCGCGCGGGACGAGGAGCTGTGCCCCGTTGCGGGCGCTGAGCTCGGCCGAGACCCATTCGCCGTAGGTCGGCGAGCCGGCGCGCAGGTCGACCGCGACGTCGATCACCGCGCCGACCAGCACCCGCACCAGCTTGGCCTGCGCGTGGGGCGCCACCTGCAAATGCAGGCCCCGCACCGTGCCCGCCCGGCGCGACAGGCTCTGGTTGTCCTGCACGAAGTCGAGGGCGATGCCGGCTCGCTCCAGGGTGCGGGCGTTCCAGGTTTCCTGGAACCAGCCGCGGTCGTCTTCGAAGCGCCTCGGCGTCAGGAGGACGACGTCGGGAATCTTGAGAGGAGTCACGTCCACGGGAGGGCCCTTCGTCGCGCGCGTCAGGCCCCCTATAGGGCATCGCGCACGGCGGCGTAAACGCGGCGCGCCCGGGCCGTCAGGACTTGGGGAAGCACTCCGGATAGTTGGCGTACATCGCCGCGATCGCCATCAGGTGCAGGCTGGTGTCGAAGTAGTTCGTCATCTTCATCTCGACCGAGTCGTAGGCGACCGGCTCGTCGTATTCGAGGCAGTGCATCAGCTCGTAGGTGAAGAGGTAGGACTTGCCCCAGAACTTGTCCTTGCGGCCCAGCGTGTAGACGTCGAAGGGGTAGATGTCGCGGTTGTCGTCGTCGGCCCAGATGCCCATCAGGTACCGGGTGACGTGGTCGTTCGTCTGACCGAACTGCAGCAGGTAGAGCGGGATGCGCACCGCGTCGTAGCTGAAGCGGCGCGGGAAGCCGCTGGCCGGCACCGGCTCGCCGTATTCGTTGAGGGTCGACCAGTCGGACGGCGGGTGGATCAGCGCGTCGAGCAGGCGCTGCCCGTCCTCGAGCACCGCCTCCCACGCATAGTCGGGCGCCAGCGCCTCCATGATCGGCAGGGTCATGGGGATGTAGTAGCTGAGGTTCAGCGTCGCGTTCGGCTCGTGGCGCGAGGGGGCGGCCCACTCGCCCGGCAACAGCACGGTGAAGCCGCCATACTCGATCACCAGCTTCTTGCCGACCGCCTCGGCGATCGCCGTCGCCTCGGCGAGGTATTCGGCGTTGTCCCAGCGCATGCCGGCCAGCCCCAGCGCCGTCGCGATCAGGATCTCGCCGTCGGTAGCGTTGTTGCGGTCGGCGATGCCGCGGCCGGGCACCCACTTCCAGGCGAACAGCTTGTCGGCCCGCTGCATCTTGGTCTTGGCGAAGCGCCAGATCTGGTCGAAGGTCGTCCGGTCGCTGCCCAGCAGGGCCAGCATCATGCCGTAGCCCTGGCTCTCGGAGTGGGTGATGCCGCCGTTCTGCGGGTCGAACACCCGTCCGTCCGGCTTGATGAAGGCTTGGCGGTAGATCTCGAAGGCGGCGGAGAACCAGCGCTGCTCGGCCGGGGCGAGCTGGCCCAGATAGGGCATGTAGGACTGGTTGAGCTGCATCGACCGCGCCGGCGCGGCGCACAGTGCGGCGATCGCCACCACCGCCAACAGGATGCGCATCGTTTCTCCTCGCACGCCATTCTCCCGGCGAACGCCGAGCCCTCGAACCGTCTGCCGGCGGCCGCTCGCCGCCCCGACCCGGATCACGCCGTCCGGGACGGATCGCCGCCCCGAGCGCCGCCGATCTCCCGATACACTCTCGGATAAATTGTACTGCCAGCTATCAACATTTTCGTGAATAAGGCAATAAAAACTCCGAGTTTGGAAATAAGTCGAACGGGCGCGACGCAGGCTGAGCGGGGGCGCCGGCAAGACCCCGCCCGTTCGCGTCCGAGGTGATCGGGGCGTTCGGGCAGCAGTCATGCATTTCGCGCACGGCTTCTTCTCGCGAATCGTGAATTGGATCAGGAAATTGTCTGATTTGATGCATTGTTGCTCGGGGTGGCCCCGCAAAAGAGGCGAAAGCAAGGCCTTCGACTTGTTTCGCGCGGGGCGGAGGTGGTCGCCGGCGGTGGCAGGGGCGCGCGGTTGCATCGGCCCAAAGGAGCCCGGCCGAGCCGAGCACACGCAGAACGTGCATAGCCCATCGGCAATTTCGGGGACGCGTGGCGCGGCGACGATGCGAACCTGAACGACTTTTTTCACCGGGCGGGGCGTCGGAGGGTCGCTCGACCCGATCCTCGTCGACCGAGCTGTCGTGGTGACACGTGGTGACGCCGCCGGGGGGGGGGGGGTCTTCGTGTGGTCGCCCCTCGTCGAGGGCGAGCCGCACTTCACCTCGAGAGGTGGCGCGCGGCGGTCGGGAGTGGCCTGGTGCGCGCCGCTCGCGCGGCTGGTACGAGCGCGGCCCCGGACGACGGGGGCGGAAGATCTCGGCGCGGGCCGGTCAGGAGTCCGTGCCACACTCTGAAGATGAGTGGGCTCGCCTTCTGCGGGAAACCATGGCGACATCCTCACGACTCACACGATGTCGTGCATGGCCGAAGGATCGGACTAACCGAATTGTGATGGGGCGCTGTTCATCCGCCGATTAATTTCACTGGTACGGCAACACGACCTATGACATAGCGGCAGGAGGCGTGGGGGCGACGGCCGCGAGGACGAGGGCCCGCCGCCATGACATCGATCTTCGGAGACCTTGGATGCCCCGCTTTTTCCGCGCCAACACCAGGGGTTCGCTCAGCGAGGCGCGGGAGGCGAGGTCGGCCAGCGAAGGCGACATCGTCAGCCAGGGCGTGATCCGCGCGGCCGCGACCGAGCAGGCGCCCAAGATGCTCGTCTCGCGCATGCAGGACCACATCGTCGAGACCGACGACGGCCACCTGCACATGATGCTCAACCTCGGCCCCAACCGGGGGCTGACGCTGCTGAGCAGCACCGACAACGCCAAGACATGGACGATCGCGGCCCAGTTCGACGACGCGGCGCTGCGCACCTCCTCCGACATCCGCCTCACCGACGACGGCGACAAGCTGCTCGTCGTCTACTCCAACGACACCAAGGGCATCACCTACGTCGGCCTCGACTACAATGCCCGGAACGGCGCCTGGAGCGTGGAGGAGACCTCCGAGGTCACCAGCTTCGGCATCGATGCCGACACCACCAACCCCACCATCGTGGAAGGCGGGACGGGCAATCTCCTCGTCGCCTACAACATGTCGACCGACCGGGGCGTGCGCGGCGTCCTCGCCGGCAGCCAGGACGGGGAGAACTGGGTCAAGGTCAGCGGCCTCGACCCGACGGCGCAGACCGGGGCGCTGCGGGTGATGGCGACGCCGGACGGCTTCGGCGGCATCTACGCCAGCAAGAACGAGATCTTCTGGGTGACGCTCGAAAACAACGAGTGGGTCTACGAGAAGATCGCCGACAACGGGCCGGTCGGCCTCTACGCGACCCACTTCTCGACGACGACGGTCGGCGACGACATCTTCCTCGCCTCGGTCTCGGCCGACAACCGCATCACCTTCCTGCACTATGACGGCGCGACGAAGACCTGGAGCGACGGGGTGACCCCGCCCAGCACCGTCGGCGACAAGGTCAGCTCGGTGCAGATGAGCGCCGACACCGACGGCAACATCTACCTCACCTACGACGACTACGACGACGGCACGCTGGTGGTCATCAAGAGCATCGACGAGGGCGACACCTGGGTGCCAGAGGCGGTGCTCGACGTGCCGCGGCTCTACGAGCAGGCGCCGGTGCGCTGGTTCGAGACCCCGGAACATTTCGACGACGAGTTGCTCGTCGTCTCGCAATTCTATTTCCCTGGGCTCGACGGCTTCAAGGGCCCCAACGGCCTCTATCATTTCGTCGTCGACACCGATCCCTCCTCGTCGTCCGCCCCGGCCGTGGCGGCGGCGAGCGGCGGGCGCGCGTTCTCCGGTCCCTTCTTCAGCGGGGACAGCGGGGCCGACTTCTCCGGCCTGCGCGCGGCTTTCAGCCAGCACCACGACGACGTGTCGCCGCTCGCCTAGCGGCGGCACGCGCGCCCGGCGCCCGCGGGCGCCCCAACTCGATCGCCATGAACTCGATCGCCGTCTGACGCAGACGAGCCGGTCCGCACAGGCGGGCCCGGCGCAGAGACGTCGTGTGCGCCTCGTCCTGGGCGAGGCGCACACGGAACGGCCCGGGGAGCCGCACGCGCAGCCCCGGCCAGGACCCCGCGAGGGTCCACGGGCCGGACCCGGCCTGCGGGCCTGCGGGCCTGCGGGCCTGTCGGTCGGGCCTCGGCCCCGGATCGCGCCCGCTTTTTTCGGCGCATCCGCTCGATTTCGACGTTTTTATCTGGAGGCACCCCATGCCGCTCTTTTCCCGGTTTCGCGACCACTCCGTTTTCGCCCACTCCGCTTTCGACCGGCCCGCGTTCGATTCCCCCGACCCCGCCCCCGCACGCTTCGCCGTCGCGCAGGGCGACGCCAGCCCCGTCCTGCACCAGGGCCTCCTGTGGAAGGCCTTCGTGCCCGATGCGCCCAAGCTCATCGTCTCGCGCATGCAGGACCACGTGGTCGAAACCTCCGACGGGCACTTGCACACGCTCGTCAATCTGCACCGCGGCCGCGGCCTGACGCTGCTGTCGAGCGACGACGACGGCAGGACCTGGGACGTCACGGCGCGCATCCCCAACACCCGCGGCTCCTCCTCCGACATTCGCCTCGTGGAGGGAGAGGACCGCCTGCTGGTGGTCACCACCACCAAGGCCGGCAAGGTCCTCTACGGCACCTACGACTACGACCTCGCCGACGGCGGCTGGACGCGCGACATCGCCTCCGAGGTGACGCACGCAGGCATCGACAACACGACGACCAACCCGACCGTCGCGATGGACGCGGAGGGCACCATCGCCGTCGCCTACAACGTCGAGGGGGACGACGGGCTCGGCCTGGTGTTCGCCTGGTCCGAGGACGGCGGCGCCACCTGGGAGAAGGCCGAGACCGATTTTCCCGGCGTGGCGGCCGGTTCCTTCCGCGTCCTGTCCACGCCGGACGGGTTCGCCGTCCTCGCCGCCACCGCCGAGGCGATGACCTTCCTCACCTACGATCCGGGCACCGACACCTGGTCCGGCGAGACGGTGAACGAGACCGGCGCGGTCGGCCGCTACGCCAGCCACTTCAGCACCACCACGATCGGCGACGACATCTACGCCGCGAGCGTCGACGCGAGCGAGACGCTCAGCGTCATGCGCTACGAGGGCGCGACCGGGGCGTGGAGCGAGCCGGAGACGCCCGCGCCGATCACCGGCAAGACGACGAACGTGCAGCTGAGCGCCGGGTCCGACGGCAGCCTCCACCTCGTCTACGACGACCACGACCATCCGGGGCGGCTCGTGGTGCTGGAGAGCGAGGACGGCGGCGAGACCTGGAGCGAGGAGGCGGTGCTGCAGGTGCCGCGCTGGCTGCGCCTGGAGCCGACGCTGCTGCAGTTCGACGACCTGCCGCTGGTCCGCTTCGAGGCGCCGGAACAGTTCGACGACGAGCTGCTCGTCGAGGTGCAGGTGAACATCCCCGGCCGCGACGGCTGGACGAGCCTCTACACCTTCGTGCTCGACACCGAGGCCGACGCCGTGCACCTCGCCGCCCATGATCTTCCTGCCCACAACCTCTCTGCCCACAACCTCTCTGCCCACAACCTCTCTGCCGACGACCTCGCCGCGCTCTGACGCCGGCACCGGTGAGGCGGGCGGGACGCGGCGAGCGGGACGAGGCGGGCGCCGAGGCTCGACAGGGGAACGGGGTGAAGTTGTCCCCGCCCCCCCGCCGCGGCTGTAGAACAGGGCCGGCTCACTTGAGGGGACCGACCCATGATCGACATGCTGCTGCAGGAGGCGCGCTGATGGCCGACAATCCGTTCCAGACGTACTCGCAGAGCGTCACCGCGCCCGCGGTCGACGCTTTTCCCATCACTCCGGACGACGACACCGACCTGACCCAGACCGTGCGGGCCATCTATGTCGGCAACGCCGGCGACGTGAGCCTCGTCACGGCGGGCGGCTCGACGGTGACCTTCGCCGGCCTCACCGGCAGCATGGTCCTGCCGGTGACGACGAGCCGCGTGCGGGCCAGCGGCACCACGGCGACGGGCATCGTCGGCCTCGTCTGAGGCTCCGCCCGCCCGGGGGCGCCGTCTGCGAAAGGCGCGCCCGGGCGGCCCGGCCCCGGGCGGAGCTCCCATGGCCTGCAAGGGCCCGTGCATGACCCGTGGATGACGGGCCGGAGCGCCTCAATCTTTTCGAGGCGACCGGTTATTCTCCTGCGCCTCACCTCGCGTTGCCGCGATGTTGGAGTGCGTTGGCGATCATGCAGCTCGATCTCTTCCCGACCAATGTGAGGCTGCGTTGCATCGACCCGATGCGCAACAAGCGGCGGTTCTACACGCTGTCGGTCCAGCCGACGCTGTTCGGGGAATGGGCGCTGGTGCGCGAGTGGGGGCGGCTGGGCTCGGCCGGCCGCGTGCGCACCGACCGCTACGCGACCGCCGGCCAGGCGATCGACGCGCTGGGCAGCCTCACCCGCGCCAAGCAACGCCGCGGCTATTGCGACTGACGCACGCGGTTGTCAGCTGACAACTCGCGCCGCGCCGATTTCCGACCCCGCGCGAAGGCGCGTCGATTCCGGTCCCGCATGGACGCGGGTCGATTCCGGCCCCGCGCGGACGCGGGTTGATCCCGAGCGACGCAAAAGCGCTTTAGGCTCCCTCGAAACGGGAGAAAGCCCATGCGGATCGTCGATATCTCCAACGCGCTCGAAACCGGGATCCCCTCCGATCCCCCCATGATGCTGCCCGGGATCGAGTACGTCGCCCACGAGGACAGCGTGGGGCAGATGGCGGCCGCCTTCCCCGGCCTGACCGCGGACGACCTCCCCGGCGGTGAGGGCTGGGCCGTCGAGCGGCTCACCGTCTCGACCCACAACGGCACCCACCTCGATGCGCCCTACCATCACCACTCGACGATGAACGGCGGCGAGCGCGCCATCACCATCGACGAGGTCCCCCTCGAGTGGTGCTTCGCGCCGGCGGTCAAGCTGGACCTGCGCCACTATGCCGACGGCCACGTCCTCACCGCCGCCGAGATGGAGGCCGAGTTCGCCGCCCTCGGCCACACCCTGGCGCCGCTGGAGATCGTCCTCGTCAACACCGCCGCCGGCGCCCGCTACGGCGAGGCCGACTACCTCGCCGCCGGCTGCGGCATCGGCCGGGAGGCGACCTTGTGGCTCCTCGACCAGGGCGTGCGCGTCACCGGCACCGACGCCTGGTCCTGGGACGCGCCCTTCGTCCACACGGCGCGCCGCTGGGAGGTCACGCGCGACCCTTCGATCATCTGGGAGGGGCACCGCGCCTCGATGACGACCGGCTACTGCCACATGGAGAAGCTGGCCAACCTGGAGACGCTCCCCGCCTCGGGCTTCAAGGTCGCCTGCTTCCCCTTCAAGATCAAAGGCGCCTCGGCCGGCTTCACCCGCGCCGTCGCCATCTTCGAGGATTGAGGCGCGGCGGGTGCGGCTGCGGCGCGGACAGCCGCCGGGCCGGGCGCGCTCGGGTCAGGCGGTCGCCGCCACGATCAGCCGGCGCAGCACGAAGCGGCCGAGGTGGGAGTTGGCCGCCCTCAGCTCGACGCCGAGGGTGTCTCCGGTGACGCCCACCTCGACGGTGACCTCGCCCGGCGCGCCGACCCTCTCCACCACCTTGCCGCCGAGCACGATGTGCACCTCCGGCTCCACCGCGGCGAAGTCGAACATCACCACGTGGGGCCCCGCCTCGCCGACGTCGACGCGGGTGATGAACTGGCCCGGATAGGGAGCGCCGTTGCGGCGGAATTCCAGGCCCTTCTCGCCCATCTCCACCTCCGCTCCGCCCGCCGTCACCCAGCTCGAGGACGGGTCGGTTCCCGCCTCGCGCGCCAGGAGGTCGGCGGCAAAGGGCACCGCCGGCTCGGCATTCGCCGGGCCCGCGGGCGCCGCGCCGGAGGGGGCGGTCTCCCCGCCGGTCTCCCCGTCGACCTTCGGGGCGGTCTCGGCGGTCCCGTCCCTCGGGGCGTCGTCGGCGTCGTCGGCGGCGCTCGGCGGGGGCGGCGGCGGGGCGATCCCCTCCGGCGGCAGGCGGCTCGGCTCGGCGCGCCGCTCCACCACCAGATGGCGCAACCCGACCCGGCGCTGCGGCGTGCCGACATAGTGGATCGAGCCCGACGCGTCCTGCCGCAGCACCACCTGCGCCTGGACGAGGCCGATGGGAGCGAGGTCCTCCAGCGACAGGAAGAGCCGCCGCACGGGGCCCTCGCCGACCGGTGCCAGGCCGGCCTGGGGCGTCACCGCCACCACGCGCGAGTCGCGCGTCACCGAGATCACCTCGTCCTCCACCAGGTCGAACACCGCCGCCGCCAGCGGCCTGTTCTTCGGGTCGGCGAGGGCGAGCGTCAGATAGCGCGTCGTCAGCGGCTGCACCTCCACGCTCACCGTCAGCGGCGCCTCGGCCTCGACCCGCACCCCGGCGCTGTGGACGCGCTTGTCCGCGACCTCCGCTTCGGCAAACGGCACGAACTCGTCCTCCGCCGGGCCCGCCGCGACCAGGCTCGCCAGGGCCCAGCCCTCGGTGTCGGGGTCGCGCACCGCCTTGAGCGTGGCCGCCGGGCTCAAGGCGAGGCGTCCGTCCGCGTCGGCGGCCGCGGGAGCATCGCTTGCCGCCGCGGCGGCGGGCGGCAGAGCCCGGTCCGGCACCGTCAGCGCCGCGCCGAAGGCCGCCTTCAGCGCCGCCGTGTCGCCTGGGCGCACCGCGACGACGTCGCACGGCACCCCGGGCTGCGAGGGCCACACCGGGCCGAGCGTCGCCCGCCGCACCGCGGCCTCGCCGCCGGCCCGCGACGGCCAGCGCTCCACCAGCGCGGTGACGAAGCCGAGCCGCTCCAGCTCCTCGGCGATATGGGCGGCGGCGCGGCCGGGCCAGGCGAAGGCCGGCCGCGCCAGTCCCACGACGACCCCCGCTCGCGGCGCCCGCGCCAGCGCCCGCCACAGCGCCGGCGCCTGCCCCTCCTCGAAGCTCTCCAGCAGCAGATGGGTGGTCTGCGGCCCGGCCGCGTCGAGCGCGGCGACGGTGGCCGCCGTCAACGGGCTGACGCGCGCCTCGGGATCCAGCGGACGGGCGTCGGTGGCGGTCCAGCCCGCCCCCGTCCCGCCCCGCACCGCGGCGAGGACATAAGGGTCGGCGACGATCAGCGTGCCGCCCGGCGCGCCCTCCTGCGGCGTGGCGGCGAGGGGGTGGCGCGGGCCGCTCCACAGCACGTGCCTCCCGTCCGCGGGACCGGGCAGTGCCGCGAGCAGGCGGCCATAGTCGAGCTGTGCCCCCGCGCCGGGTCGCCCGCCCGGCCCCTGGGCGAGCGATGCGCCGGCGGGAGAACGGCCGGCGCAGGTCGGGCCGGCGCTGATCGGGCCGGGCACGGGCGCGGTGACGAGCGGCAGGGCGACCGGGCGCAGCGCCTCGCCGTGGGCCGCCTCGCCGCGGCGCCAGGTGGCCCCTTTGGCCAGCGGCGCAAGGGCCAGCAGCGTCTCGGCGAGGCCGGCCCAGGATGCGGCCCGGCGCGCGGTCTCGATGCCGAAGCGCAGGTCCATCGTCCCCCCGCGACTGGCGCGCGCCAGCTGCGCGGCCGCCTGCGCGATCGCCCGCGGGTCGGCCGCGTCCACCACGAGGCCGCTGCGGTGCGCGGCGACGAAGGCCCCGAGCCAGGTCCCCGCGCCGGCCACCATCGGGGCCCGCGCATAGAGCGCGGCGGCGGCGAGGTCGCTCGGCCGGTCGGTGAAGGCGGGCGGCTGCAGCGGCAGCACCACGGCGTCGGCGGCCGCCAGCTCCTCGCGCAGCGCCGCGTCGGCGAGGCCGCCCGCGCGCACCTCGTAGGCGCCGAGCGCCTTGGCCGGCTGCGGGTCGGCCCTGCCCCCGCCGGCCAGCGGGTCGGTCCCGAAGACCAGTGTCAACGGCTCGTCCATGAAGAGGACGCGCAGCGCCGCGCCGATCTCGGCCGCGCGCGCGGCGCCTTCGTCGGCCCCCGTAGCCGGCAGCAGGATGCGCGTCGCCGCCTCCGTGCCGCCCGCCGTGCGCGGCGGCCGCGCCGGATCCGCGGCGATCGCCGCCACCTCGGCGTCGCCGAAGAACGGGCTGGGCCGCGCCGCGACGGGGAGGTCGAGCCCGGTGCGCGCCCGCAGCGCCTCGCGCTGGTGGTCCGTCGGCACCGTGGCGTGGATCGCCGGATCGTCCGCCAGCGCGGCCAGCGCCTCGGCGTGGCGGGCGGCGAAGTCGCGCGCCCAGATGTCCTCGGTGCGCAGGGTGGCAAGGTTCACGCACACCCGCACCGTCGCGCGGTCGAGCGCCAGGCGCTGCAGGATGGCGAGGTGCTCGAGGCTCCCCTCGGCCATATAGAGAAGGAGCGGCCCCGGTGCCGCGTCCGCCGCGGCGGCGACCGCATGGCCGAACTCCCGTGCGACGCGCCGCGTCAGCTCCGGCAGCGCGTCCGGATCGCGCCGGGCGGCCTCGCCGAGGGTGCGGCTGTCACGCGACAGCACGGGGTCGAGGACGACCCCCGCCAGCTCGTCGCTCTCGCTCTCCCTCTCACCGCTCTCCCTCTCGTCGCCCTCCCTCTCGCCCGCCGGCTCGTCGTCCATCCGGCTGCCCCGCGCCAGGTGCTGGCTGGCGGCGATGCGCAGGTGCGCCCCGCGGGCGGTGACCGCCGCCGCCAGCGCTCGCGCCGCGGCGAAGGCGCGGCCCGAGGGGGCGACGAGCTCCGGTGCCAGCGACAGGATCGTGATCGGCGCGTCCGGATCGGCGAGGCGCACCGGAGCGAGCGGCGCCGCCGCCCCCCGCCGGCGTAACGCCGGCCGCTCCGATGCGGTGAGCGCGGTGATGTCGACGCCGCGCGCCTCGGCCGCCGCGGCGACCGCTTCGGCCGGGTCGTCGTCCTCGCCGGGGAGGCGCGCGGCGGCCGGATGGGCGGCGCGGATCCCGGCGGCGAGCGACGCCGGCATCCCGAGCCCGTCATATCCCGAGACGGTCACGCTCTTATAAAGAGAGGTGGCGACGGCGAGCATGAAGGCGAGGCCGTCGTCGGTCGGCGGCAGGGCGAAGGCCCCGGCCAGATCCGCCCCCGTGGCGTCGGTGTCCGAGGGCACGCCGACGATGCGCTCGTGCCAGACCGCCGGCACCGCGGCGCGATGCAGCGGCAGGTCGCGCAGCGGCACCACCAGCGTGACGTCGGGCGCCGCCTCCAGCATGGCGTTGACGTGCCCCCGCATCGCCGCCGCGGCGGCCGACGGGCCGACGTGCAGCGCACTGTCCCCGGCGCACACGAAGCGCGGCGCCAGCGCGGCGAAGCGTTCCGGCTCGGCGGCGAGCGCCCCGCTGGCGACGACGTCTCGGGCGCCGAGATCGAAGTGGACGAGCTGGGCCAGCGACGGGCCGGCGCCGACGAGGTGCGCCGTCGGTGCCAGGCGCGCGGCGAGGGCGCGGAGGCGGGCCGCGCCGTCCCCGGCCGCGGGCGGGGCGAGCGCCAGGCCGACCTCGGCGAGCCGCGCGGTGTCGCCCGGCGTGACCCACGGGTCGGCGAAGACGATGCGGGTGCCGGCGGGCACGGCCGCCTCGAGCGCCGGGAGATCGGCGAACGGCCCGGTCCCGGCGTGTGGCGTGCGCCATATATAAAGAATGTCGCAGGCGGCGAGGAGCCGCGTCCAGGCGGCCTCGTCCATGCCGCGCGCGGGGTAGACGGTGAGCGTCTCGCCCAGCGGGCCGGCGAGCGCGGCGGGGTCGGCGGCGGCGGCCATCGCCGCCGGCGGCGCCAGTGCGGCGAGCTGCAGCGGGCCGAGCGTCGCCACGATGGAGATCGCCTCGAGCGCCGGCGCGAAGGGGGCGACGTGCCAGACGAGGCGGGCGACGACGTCCCGGGCATCCGCCTCGCAGGTCAGGGCCGGATAGAGCGCCACAGTGGCCATGGGGGGTCTTCAGCTCCTCGTCAGGGCAGGCGGCCCGGTCGCGATCGTGCGCCGGGGTGGGGCGGGCGCCTCCCGGGCCACCCGCGATAGTCCCCGCACGCGGGCAAGATCAACCGTTCGGACCGCGCGGCGGCCGCGGCGCGCTCACGGCGCCGCCTTCATGCGCTTGGCGATCTTGGCGATGGTGGCGCGCGAGCAGCCGGTGGCGTGTTGTACCTGGGACCACGACGCGCCGCGGCGCAGCATCTCGGCGATGGCGGTGTTGCGCTTGACGTTCTCGGGCCGGCCCTTGTAGCGGCCCTCCGCCTTGGCCCGCGCCTGGCCCTGGGCCTGGCGGCGGCGGCGGTCCTCGTAGTCCTTGCGGGCGACGGCGGCGAGGACGTCGAGCATCATCTGGTTGATGGCGGCGAACATGCGCGCGGTGAAGTCGTCCGGCCGCGTCTTCAGCTGGGTCCAGCTGGTCGGCAGGTCGAGCGCCACGACGCGGATCTGCCGCCGGTCGATCTCGCTGCGCAGGGACTGCCAGTCGGCGGTGGTGAGGCGGGAGAGGCGGTCGACCTGCTCGATGAGGAGGACGTCGCCCGGACGCGCGTCGCCGAGCAGGCGGAAGAGCTCGGGCCGGGCGAGCTTGGCCCCGCTCTCGTTCTCGACGTAGGTGGAGGTGATGTGGAGACCGTGCTCGGCGGTGAAGGCCTCGAGGTCGGCCCGGGCGCGCTCGGCGTTCTGGTCCTCGGTGGAGGCGCGGAGGTAGGCGCGGACGACCATGGACGCTCCCGGCGAGTCTCGCGGTACGGTTTATATGGTCTACCCTCGTCCGGTTCGGTTTGACCTGTCAAGAACCAATTTCTGAACCAACCGCCACCCGGTTCCCCAAAGGCACACCCGAACCGAACCGGTTCGGGTGACCTTTTT